>SLPW01000218.1 GCA_007131755.1 Myxococcales bacterium
CCTCGAAATCTTTGAAGCGATCGGCCCGATCGATGGAGCTCGTCCAGTGCAGGTCCCACCCCCAGTGCAAATGCACCGGATCGATGGTGACCTCTAGATCGACGAGGCTCGAAAAGCCGGCCCCATAATAATAGCCCTCCTTTTCCACCACCGTCTGAAAGCCCTGGTATTCCTCCTGTCCCGCCGCCCGAAAGTCGCGATAGGCCCGGCTCTCCATGGCCGCAAAATCAGGGGTCAGCCCGTAGCGAAGTCGCACGTCGGCCACCCCCGTAAACCAGGACGCGTCGAGGCGAAGCCCCGGAAAGTGGACGATGCCGTGGCGATCCAGAAACCGACGTTCGTCGAAGGCGCCGGCGTCATCAAAGCGGTGCTGCACGTGGCGAAAGCCCAGCCCCGTGCCCACGAAAAGTGACGTTCCGCGCCGGCTTCCCACGTCCTCGCCACGTAAGTCGTGACGATAATAACCGGCGAAATCGAGCTCCGACCTCAATCCCCAATCGTGGACGTCACTTCCCATCGCCAGATTCGCCGACAGGCTGCTGTATAGCGGCCCGCTGATCCACCGGCTGTGCTCACCGGAGCGTCGATAGTCGGGAAGATTGCTGATCTCCATCGCCACCGCCAGCTCCCCGTCAAAGCGCGGATCCCCGAAGCCCTCTTCTCCCTCGGCCCGCGTCGACGCCACGCTGAAGGCGGGTTCGATAGTAAACCGATTCCATATCTCCTCGGGCCATCCGTGGTCGCCATAGGCCCGGGCCTGCGGCGCGTCGTAGCCGTGGATGCGGTCGCGAAGCTGAGAGGGAAACCCGAATACCCAGGCCATGCTGCGATTAAATCGCGTCGGCTCCGCTCTTCGGAAGAAATCACCGAGCTGAAAATAGGCCTCGCCAAGCGCCACTCCCCCGGCCGCCGTCAAAAGCTGATCGTTGATGCTGAACACCTCCATATGCTCGATGGCACCCTCCCACACCAGCGACGACACCTGGGCCGTCAGCGCCGAACCCGCCATGCCCGCCGAAGCGCTTCGAGCCAAGATATAATAGCCCGCTCCCGCCATCGGATGCAGCGGAGAGTTGAGCACCATCACGTTGTCCTCGAAGCGAAACCCGTCGAGCCCGCGCCACCGCTCCCGCTGCGGTCTGAGCTCTCGGGGCCCCAGATTTCCCTCCTCCACCACATCGCGGCTGGTGTAGATCCCGGAGTAGTCCCAGTCCACCTCGTTGGTCTCTTCGTCGGTGAGATACCAAACGATCCCCGCCGTCAGCTCGAAGACCTGCCCGCCGATGAGCCAGCGCCAGCTCAACTGGCGCGGATCTTCTGCATTCGCCGTCAACACCTCATCGCCGGTCACCTCCACTTCGCCCGGGGTGCCCTGCTCCATCTCCTCCACCGGGACCGATTCCTCGTCGACATCCCCTTCGACCACCTCGCCATCATCGGCGAAGGCCTGAGCGCTCCCCACGAAAAATACGACGACGACAGTCATCCACTTCAAGACGGCTCGCATGCGGCACTTCATACTGCTCCTGCTTACTGCTGATGGCACGGGTCGACTACGCGGGCGGCACAAACCACTTGACTCGTTGCCCTTTTTCCTCCCGCCGACTGGCCACTGTCTTACTCATTTGCCGCATTTGGTGCAATTGTCCTGCCCTGATCCAAGAGACATAATCCACCTTGACCGGTTGTAGAACTCGGTGTGGTCGAGGCCCGCCTTTCCCCCGGCCCCGGCCCCGGCCCTCGCCCCGGCCCGCCTTTTCCCGCTCCAAGACTTGCGAGCAAGGGCAAGGACATGGGCAAGGGTTACTTCGGGCCCGGGCCGGGGACTGGGCCAGGGCCAGGGAACGCCTACCAACGGACACCGTTCAAACCCCTGATCCACTCTACCCTTGTCCCCCAACCACCATGGTGGTTACATTGACCCCGTGACGTCCCCTGCTCCACCGAGTATTTTTCGATGCGCGTCTACACCACGAAGCGAAAACCAGGCACCGTACCCCTGGGAGCCCTGTTCATGGCTCCCCTCTTCGCCCTTCCCCTGGGCGCCTGGATCATCGAAAACCGGATCACCGACCCCGGCGTCTGCGGGATGAAACAGGCCGTCGATCTTCCCTGCCTGACCTGCGGCTCCACCAGGGCCACCCTCCAATTATTGGACGGCAACGTGGTCAGCGCCTTCGGCCTGCAGCCGATGATGATGGGCATCTACGTCTTTCTCGGCGTCTGGGGGCTGGCGAGCCTTGGCACCTTCTTGCGCGATCGTCACCTGCACGTAAAGCTCTCCACCTGGGAACGCCGCGCCTTCATCACCTCCCTCATCGCCATCCCCCTTCTCAACTGGGCCTATCTGATCTGGGCGGGCGTCTAGCCCGGCAACAGCGCCCGCACTTTGCTGACAGTGCGCGCCGTCTTTGACGGCCACATCGCATAGGCCATGGCCGGAAGGGCCATCAGGAGTCCAGCGACGGCGACCTTTGCGGCGCCGTTTTTCAACAGACCTCTCCCATTTGCCCAGCCTCCGTCGACCCTGCCCCATTGCTCCTGGGGCTCGAAGAGATTTCCGCTCCTGGGAGGCGCCGCCTCGTCCTGAAAGTGATCTTTCTCCACCTGACGAACCATGGCGCTTTCGTACACCCTGGGCGACACCTTGCGTAGGGCCCCCATCATGCGGCCCGCATTACCCACGTACACCATATCGCGGGGACGCTTGACGAGCTTTACGATCGTCTTTGCCACCTTGTCGGGATCGAAGACCGGATCGATGGGCTTGACCACTCGTCCGGTGTAGTTGGCGGCCTGCTGAAAGAGAGGAGTGTCCACGGAAGCCGGCATCACCACACTGACGTTGATATCCGTACCCTTCAACTCCTGGCGAAGACACATGCTCAAGCCGTTGATCCCGAACTTCGACGTCACATAGGCGCTCTCATAGGGCGCTCCTCCCTGGCCCAGCATGGACGAGACATTGATCAGCGTTCCGTAGCCCTGGTCGCGAAAATAACGGAGCGCCGCCCGCGCTCCGTGCACATAACCGAATAGATTGGTCTCCAGCACGCGCCGAAAGGCCTCTGGCGGCGCCTCCTCGAAGCGGGCGAAGAGACCGACGGCGGCGTTGTTGATCCAGGCGTCGATATGCCCGAAGTGCTCCAGCGCCTTTCCGGCAAGCCGCTCCACGGCCTCCTCATCGGTGACGTCCGTGACCACCGGAATGGCCGCCGTACCGCGCTGATGACATTGTTGGGCCAAAGACTCCAGCGCTCCTCTTCGGCGCGCCCCGGCTACCACATAGGCCTTCTTCTCAGCCAGACGCAACGCCGTGGCGCGACCGATCCCGCTCGATGCCCCGGTGACCACGACGACACGGTCCTTGAGTTTATTGAACACATCCCCCCCTTTTATGCTTTGATTCAAAAGTGACGACTCTCAATCCTAAGCACAGCCCACCCATTTTCTCACCGACAGCATCCCGTATCGGGGATCACTTTTTACAGACAGGGATCCTGATGATCACAACTGCCAGCGGGAGTACAAATCATGCATCCCGTATCGGGGATCGGGCAAATGCCACAACTCTCACCGCAGACCGGGTCCGGCCCGCAGTCACGCCCTGAGCAATCGGGCACGCATTCACACAGCCCACCGGTGCATTCTTCATCGGCTCCGCACTGACTGTTGTCATCGATGCAGGTCCCTCCGGAACATCCCTGACATCCGTTGCACAGGCTGTCGTTGTCCACACAGGTTCCGGCGTCACATCCCTGACATCCACTACAGGCACTGTCGTCATCCACGCAGGCGCCGTCCTCACATCCCTGACATCCCGTGCACTGACTGTCCGTATCGACACATTCCCCGCCGGAGCAGGTCTGGCAGCCCGAGCAATTGGCGTCGGAGTCCACGCAAGTACCCGCATCGCAGGCCTGACAGCCATCGCAGTCGTCATTGTCGGAACAACCGGTGCAGACGTTGTCCTCGCAGGAGGTCAATCCACTGCATTCGCCACAATCGACGCTCTCTTCGCAGATATCTTCTACGGTGCCGCAGGAAGCCTCGGCCTGCTCACAGATCTCGGAGACGCTTCGCGAGTCCTCGCATTCGCACTCTTCCTCCAGGCAGACCTCGTCGTCGCCACATGCATTGCCGCAGGAGCCACAGTGATCGTCGTCGCTGTCCAGATCGATACAATGGTCTTCGCCGTCACAGCGCGTCTTGCCATCCACACAATCGCCGATACAGATGCCCGCCTCACATGCTCCTTCTCCATCGATCTGCGATGACTCGCAGACCGTGCCATCTGCTGCGGGGCTGAATTCGTCGGTGGACTGCGTCGGATCGCAGATCTGACAGGGGTTGTCCTCTTCGGCCTCTCCCTCCAGATAGCACTCGCCATTGATTTCACAGGGACATCCGCATTGATTGGCGACCACTTCGCCACATTCCTGATCGTTGTCGGCACACTCCCCGCACTCCACGGGCTCGAAGCCCTCCCAGTCCTCACAGAAATCGCCGGGGTTTAACTCTCCGCACTGCGCCCCCAGCAGCTCACAGATCTCCTCGTCGGGAGCGTCGATATCGTCGATCTGCGGGCAGGCACAGAAATTCTCCTCTGCCTCTTCGTCCTGGTCGGCCGGCACACACTCTCTGGGCTCCTCACACCCGTAGCCCTCGAATTGCTCGCACTCCACAAGACGGGCCTCCCCACAATTGTCGTTGCCCAGCACGTCGCCACATTCCTGGCCGAAACGCTCACAAAAATCCTCGTCACTCTCCGGCTCACAGGGCACGTCCGGCGGCGGCCCGGCGTCGGGGTCCGGGTCGGGGTCGTCATCGCGAATCCATCTCCCGTCCTTGCACACCAGATCATCCGACGTCGCCCCCTCCTCGTCACACTCATCACCCGGCCGGGGCTCCGAAAACTCTTCGTCCAGATTACAGGCCGTCACCATTCCCAACAGACCCAGCACCAGCAGAAAAACCAAACCCAGTCGGCATCCATCCTTCACGTCAATCCTCACTTTTCTGCTCTCATCTGAACGAACCACCGATCTACTCTCGCCGAGTCGAGCTCTAACACAGATGCTGGCCTCCGGAGTTCCGAAGACCAGCATCAAACCAACGCTGCGCTGGAAACCACAATGCACTCACATAACGCGTTGTGAAGATGCCGTAATCTCCATCGTCATCGCAGGGTGTGGATTATTCACAACCTTGCCACTGGAAGATGCACTCTCCTTCGCAGCACTCCTGGCCCATACCGCAGTCGTCATCGCTCTCACAGACCTCGTCACAGCTATCCCACTGAGAGATGCATTCTGCTTCGCAACATTGCTGACCCATAGGACAGTCGTCATCGGAGCCACAGTCCGTGCACGACGCGCCCACAGAGATGCATTCCCCGGCACAACATTGCTCACCCAACCCGCAGTCGCCCGCTTCTTCACAATCTGGCTCTTCGACGCATTGCGTCTCCGCCGGGGCACACTCCTGCAAGGGGCCGCATTCCTCGCAGTCAAAGAAGGTCGTACGCCGACTGACCACCTCGTAGGCACACTCCGTACCGTCGCAAAAATGCTCTCGTAATTCCTCGTCCTGGCACATGCAGGCCTCGTCGGGCCCATCGCAGCATTCATAGGGTTCCCCGTCGTCGACCCACCCGTCGCTCTCGGTACAATCTTCGCACTCGTCGCATCCGCAGTCCGCATCCGATCCCTCACAAAAGGGCTGGGTGACACATTCGCCCTCAGCGCACTCTCCGAGGGCCTCCGTACACTCGTCACCGTCGTCGCACTCCGTCCCGTCCGCTAACGCCACAAAGTCGTGCTCATCCTCCTCGGAATCACAGACCAGGCACTGGCTTTCCTCCGACGGTTCCCCGTCGGCGTAGCACTCTCCATCGATCTCACAGGGACAACCGCACAGGTTGGCCACCGCTTCTCCACATTCTCCCTCGTCGCACTCCCCGCAATCGACGGTGCGCTCCTCATGGCAATTGTCGTCTGCCGTCAACTCACCACAATTTGCAAAATGACGCTCACAGAACTCCTCGTCACTCTCGGGCTCGCATTCTCCGGCATCTTCCGTGCCAGTGTCCTCCGTGCCCGCGTCTTCCGTGCCGGTGTCGTCTGCACCGGCGTCCTCTGCACCGGCGTCCTCTGCACCGGCGTCGTCTGCACCGGCGTCATCAACACCGGCGTCTTTATCGTCCTCCTCATCGAGCACCCAGGAGCCATCCTCACAGATATAACCACTCTGAGTGGCTCCCTCATCATCACAATCCTCGCCCTCTGCCGGCGCGGTATCGGAACTACAACCCATCATGACGACGCACATCAGGGCGATGATTCCGAATTTCCAGACATGGTGTTTTCTCGAGGTCAACTCGTTCATGACAGCTCCCGGTCGCTCAGGTGGCTTAAGTTTTTTGTCGTAAATTCACTATCATGCATGGTTTCTGAATTCGCATCGCATGTCAAGTTTTCACACCGTAACGAGACCGAGACCGAGACCGAGACCGAGACCGAGACCGAGACCGACACCGAGACCGAGACCGAGACCGAGACCGAGACCGAGACCGAGACCGACACCGAGACCGAGACC
>SLPW01000100.1 GCA_007131755.1 Myxococcales bacterium
CGACCCCGAAAAGGGGGGAGGAGCTGGCCTCGCGCTTTGAGGCGGGTTCGGTCTTTGTCAATGAACTCGTCAAGAGTGATCCCCGCCTTCCCTTCGGAGGGATAAAGGATAGCGGCGTGGGTCGAGAGTTGTCGGCCTTCGGGATCATGGAGTTCGTCAACGTGAAGACCGTGTACGTTCGATAACGTCCGGCCACACTTGACTTGGGATATAGGTGACGTCTTGTATCCTGCGCAGGACCCCTCCCCCCCCCTCGTGTTCACTCGGGGGCCTCCCGAAGAAATTGGCTAATAGTCAGGCGCTTGAGCTTGTGGGGAGGACCTATTGCCTCGAACCACCTCTTCTACCCTGCGTCGAAAACCCCTACCCAACATCGAAGGCTATTGATCCTCCCCGTGAGGCGGGGTACCCGCGTAGCGGGTCGTTGGAGGTGGCCCCAGGCGCAGTCAAGCCTGGGGTCGGAGGGGTCCCTACGCAAACCAATGAGCGTTTGTGAGCTCACCGGCTGGCGTATTCGAGGCGCAATCGCACCAACAGATCGTGGAGTTCGGGCTTGCCGCGGGGCTCTTCGGGCAGATCGCTGGCCATGCGGGCGTCGTCGAGCTTGCGGATCAGCCGCCGGTACTCGCGCTCGTAGAATTCCAAATCTAGATCTTCGAGAAGTGTCCCTTCCGAGCCCTGCAATTTCAGGGTGATCAGATCTCCCAGATAGGGGAGACGATAGCGGTGATTGAGGCGCATGATATTGGACTCCACCTCACCGGTCTCCATGACGTGAAGGCCGGCCAAGAGGACCCGAAAGACGTATAAGAGCGGCTTGAGGCGGCGCTGCTTCTCGAAGGATTTCCAGATATTCTGGGCGAATCCGCGAAAGGCGTGGCCGTGGTTTTTGGTGATGCATCCCCGGGCCACTTCGCGAAGCTCGTCGAAATAGGGGGTGTTGCGGTGCAGAAGGGGGCTGAAGATCTGCTCCAGAATATTGGAGTTTCGATTCAGCAATAGCTCGAAATACTTCTTGATATCGTGGGTGACCAGGTCGACCTCGACGCCATCGATGGTGGTCTTCATCTCGATGGTGTCGCGCTCGGTATACAGCCCGACGACATTCTCCAGGGGCAGGATATGGGCGCCGCGCACGTCGTAGTCGGAGTCGTAGGAGGGAAAGCCATATAGATGACTGCCGGAGATGCTGGCAAAGAGAAGAGGATAGGGCTGTCGGTTGAGGACCGACTCGATTAGTTGATCATTCATCGCTTGCATCGAAGGGGGCTCCCGAGGTCGATCGAAGGTCATGGGTGTGGGCGCCAGCGATAATATCGTCGCATAAGCGGTGGTGGGGGACAATCGGCGATTGAGATGGAGGTCCCGGGATGGAATGATCGCAGGGGGGAGAGCACTATGATAAGGATTCCTTCATCGAAGAAAGCTCATGATCGAGACCGACATTCTGCCCGATATCTCCTCTGTTGATCCACAGGGCTGGGACCGCCTCGTCGGCTCCCACAGCCCCTTCTTGGAGTACGGATTTCTCCACACTCTGGAAGAGACGGGATGCCTGGAGCCGGGCTCGGGGTGGACCCCGAAGATCGTGGTGGCCAAAAGAGGAGGCGATCTGGTGGGCGCGGTGCCCATGTATCTGAAGACGAACTCCGCCGGAGAGTTCGTCTTCGACTGGAGCTGGGCCGAAGGAGCACTTCGAGCGGGGATCGAATACTATCCCAAGGCGGTGGTGGCCGTGCCCTTTACTCCGGTGACGGGGGCGAGGGTGCTCGTAGATCCGGCAGATCCGTATCGAGAGAAAGTGACCTCGGCCCTGGTCGACGCCGCCCTCGATATTGCGGACGAATTGGAGCTGTCCTCGGTGCACTTCAACTTCATCCTCCCCGAAGAGCAGGCGCTCTTCGAGGAGCGGGGCCTTCCGATCCGGCAGGGGATTCAGTATCACTGGCAAAACGATGGTGCCGGCGATGTCGCCGCCTACAGTGATTTCGACGACTTCTTGTCTCGCTTTCGCTCGAAGAGGCGGGCCAATATTCGCCGGGAGCGGCGCAAACTTCGACAAAGCGGCGTCACCACGCGCGTGATGGTTGGCGAGGAGTTGAGCGACGCCGATATGGAGCGGATGTTTCGCTATTATCTGGATACGGTGCATAAATACCTGTACGGGCGCCAGTACCTGACGCGGGAGTTTTTCCTTCGGATACGGCGGGCGCTAACGGAAAGATTGCATATGGTTGTGGCTCGAAAGGATGGCGAGCCCTTTGGTGCGGCCTTCAACCTGCACAAAGGAGACCGGCTCTACGGTCGATACTGGGGCTGTGAGCGGGAGGTGAAATTCGCCCACTTCGAGGCCTGTATCTATCGCCCCGTCCAGTGGTGCATCGAAGAGGGCGTAGCCGTCTTCGAGCCCGGCGCCGGTGGCGAGCACAAATTGGATCGCGGCTTTGCGCCTACCTGGACCTACAGCGCCCATTATGTGCGCGACCCCGCCCTTCGTCGGGCCATCAATGACTTTATTCGACGGGAGACGTCGGCCCTCGAAAGACGGATGAAGAATCTCCACGACGAATTCCCTTTGAAATGAGGAGAAGCAAGCGATGTCCTCTCATCGATCCATAGCCATCGTCGGCGCCGGCCCCGTGGGCTGCGTATTGGCCACGTTGCTCGCCAGGCGAGGGTTTGACGTGGAGATATTCGAGAAACGGCCGGATATGCGCCGCGCCGATATCTCCGGTGGGCGCTCCATCAACCTGGTGTTGACCGATCGGGGGCTGCGGGCGCTGGAGCGAATCGGTCTTCGCGACCAGATCCTGGAGCTGACGGTGCCTGTGCTGGGGCGCATGATGCATTCCATAGACGCAGAGCTGTCCTATCAGCCCTACGGAAAGGATGATTCGGAGTGCAATTATTCGGTCAGCCGCGGTGGGCTCAACGAGTTTTTGCTCGACGCTGCTGCGGACAGCGGGGTGGAGATTCATTTCGACCACGAACTTATCGATGTGGACGTCGAGCGGGGGCGGCTGATCTTCGAAGGCGGCGCAGAACACGAGGCAGGCGTCATCTTCGGCTGCGACGGGGCCCCCTCGGCGGTGCGCCGAGCGATGGTAGAGCGCTGTGGTATCGAAGAGTCCGTGGAATTTATGAGCTGGGGCTATAAGGAGTTGTTATTTCCCGCCGGGCCGGACGGGACGTATAGAATGGAGAAAAATGCCCTTCATATCTGGCCCCGTGGCCAGCACTTCTTGATGGGCCTGGCGAATCTGGACGGAAGCTTTACGGGAACTCTCTACCTGCCGCGCCAGGGCGCCAATAGCTTCGATGAGCTCGACGAGCCGAGGAAATTGCGCGAATTTTTCGACGAATATTACGCCGACGCCGTGGACCTTCTGGGGGATTTCGTCGATGAATTTCTGAAGCATCCGACGGGGAAGCTGGGGACGGTGCGCTGCGCTCCCTGGCACGTCGATGGAAGGGTGTTGCTTGTGGGAGACGCCGCCCATGGCATCGTGCCCTTCTTCGGGCAGGGCCTCAATTGTGGCTTCGAGGATTGTGTGGTCCTCGACGAGTTGCTCTCCGAAGAGGGCGATCTGGAGTCGGTCTTCGAGACTTTTTTCCGGGCGCGAAAGCCGAATACGGACGCCATCGCCGACATGGCCCTGGAGAACGCCGTGGAGATGGGCGAGAAGGTGGCGGATCCCGGATTCTTGATGCGAAAGAAGGTGGAGTCCATTCTGGAACGAGAGTTTTCGACGCTATACCGCTCGCGCTATGCGATGGTGATGTACAGCACCATCCCTTATCGGGTGGCCTTCGAGATCGGGGAGGTGCAAGAGCAGATATTGGCCGAACTCAGCGAGGGACTCCAGAGGCCTCAGGACCTCGATCTGGAGGGTGCCGGAGAACTCATCGATCGACGACTCCGTCCTTTATACGAACGCCACGACGTGGACCTGCGTTTTTAGCGCGCTGTCTCATCCCGCCAGGATTATCAACAAAATCAGACCGCCAACGAGGAGGTTCCATGCCATGGTCAGGCCGCCGAGAACGCCGCCGATCATCACCATGACCTTGCCTTGTTGTGGTGACTGGCCGCGGTTGATCTTGGTCCACTCCACGTAGGAGAGGATGATGGCGGTCAAGGCAACGGGGATGCTGATGATGGAGCCAAGAAGACCGCAGCACATGACGAAGCTGCCGGACAAGAAGCCGAAAATACCGGTGACGAGAGCGCCGATGGCCATCCCCGAGGCCGACCCACCGCCGGGCGGAGCGTATGCGTTGGGTGGGCTGTAATATTGGCCTCCTCCCGGAGGATACCCCTGTCCGTGAGGCGCACCATGTCCCTGTTGGTGGGGAGGTTGTCCGTAAGGTGATGCAGACTGCCCTTGCGGTGGGTAGGGTTGTCCACCAGGTGACCCCGAAGACTCCGATGCAGGCTCTTCGGCGGCGCTCGGTCCAGGGCCGCCATATTTGGCCCAGGGGTTCGAATGGGAGTCGTCGTCAGTCATGATTTGTCATCGAAGGCAAAGGGGAACCTGAAGAAGATGGTGCATCTTAGCAGCCGCGCCATTTGGTTCAATGGAGACCGAAGGTGGGTGGTGAGCGGTTTCCTCGTTCCCATGGCAGCATCATCCGGTGATCAGGGAGACTGCGTGTTTATCTTTCTTCTCTGTGAGGGTGTGTCGTAGCAGAAGCATACATAGTGAAGGGGGGGAATTATGAAGAGCGACAAGATCGCGCAAAATCGCATCGTCATCGCACTCGCCATGGCGGCCATGATGTGGATGGGGCCGGCGACGGCGGCGGCAGAGGATGGAGATGAGGAATACGAGGTCTGGAACGTCGCTCCCCATCGGTACGCCGAGCTGACTCGGACCAAGGGGTTCTTCCACGTCGCGCCCATGGTGGGAGCGACCGGACTGTATGGGGATCTGAGCGTCAACGGGAGCACGGCAGATCTGGAGTTTACGCCGGTGGATGCCGCAGAGAGTCTCGATCTGGACGTGGGTCTCGAAGTCGAGGTGGGGCACCGCCACACCAGCGTGTTGGCGGATATGCGCTATCTTCACGCCGTGACCGACGAATTCGACGTGGACAACGGCCAGGATGGACGTCTCGATCTGCGTCACTTCGTCAGCCATCTGGCCCTGCACCGAACCTATTCTCCCCACCGGGCTGTACAGGTCGGGCCCGTAGGTGGGGTTCGGATCTTTTATGCCGACGCTCGTCTGGCGGACGTCAACGACAGCACCGTCCGTTCTACGCAGACCTGGGTAGAGCCCGTGGTGGGCATTCGCGGGCGTCTGGAGTTGGGAGAGGTGGTCTTTATCCCCTATCACGCCGATATCGGCGCTCTGGGGCTCGGCTCGCGCACGACGTGGCAGGCCTATGGCGCGCTGGGGCTGAGCGTGGACCATGTCGACTTCGAGCTCGGCTATCGACATATGCACCTCGATCTCGACGGTGCCCGCAACGTCACGTACGACCTGACCGCTACGGGGCCGGTGTTGTTGGCGAGGTTCAGATATTGAATCAATTGCTGGTCTGACCTCAAGTCCTGTGCTAATGTCGAAGGCGGCAAATATGCTGTTTCACAACCGAAGATGCATGCCTTTGATAGGCACTTCACGCAGCGCTTTGAGCGGCCTGGGCTAGCCGTTTTTGTGCATGGCGAGGAATCGGCCACTGTGCAGGAAGAAGACCAGGGTAGTCGTGGGACCATGCATCGGCAAAAACGAAGACTCTGGTCACGCAGGCGACATCAGTGGCGGACGACATAAAGGAATGGACAAAATTCGGTCGATACGCGCTTCTGCAGCAGATAGGAAGCGGGGGGATGGCCGAGATCTATCGCGCCAAGACCTTTGGGGCCGCCGGGTTTGAAAAAGAATTCGCCATCAAGCTCATCTTGCCCAGCCTCGTCAACGACACCGAATTCGTCGAGATGTTCATCAATGAGGCGAAGCTGACGGTCAACCTGTATCACGCCAATATCGTGCAGGTCTTCGATCTGGGGGAGATGGACGGGCAGTATTATATCGCCATGGAGTTCGTCCATGGCAAAGATATGCTGGACGTGTTGGCCAGATGTGCGGAGATGAACATCAAGATCCCCCTCGATCTGGTGCTGTTCATCGCCCAGGAGATGCTCAAGGGCTTGGATTTCGCTCATCGGGCCAAGGACCCCTTTGGAGAACATCTCGATATCATCCACCGCGACGTCAGCCCGTCGAATATCATGATCAGCTATGCAGGGGACGTGAAGGTCGGCGATTTCGGGGTCGCCAAGGCCGCGATCCAGCGTTCTTTGACCGAGAGCGGAACGCTGAAGGGAAAAGTGGGCTATATGAGTCCCGAGCAGGTGATGGGAGAGCAGATCGACAGTCGCAGCGATCTCTTCTCGGCCAGCATCGTGCTCTTTGAGGCGTTGAGCATGAATCGTCTCTTCGTGGGGAGTTCCGATCTGGACGTGATGCTCAAGGTGAGGGATGCGGATTTTGAGGAAAGTCTGAAGCAGGCCGGACCGATGCCCGCCGATCTTGTGGAGATCATCCAGAGAGGGTTGGCCAAGCATCG
>SLPW01000451.1 GCA_007131755.1 Myxococcales bacterium
TCCCTGACTGACCAGCGAGGCGAAGGCCTCGACGCGCTCATCGCGCAAATTCTGGTGCTCGTACCAGGGCCAACCCCACCACCCCCAGCGTCTGGCGTCGCTGCTGGCCCGCGTCAGATCGCTCTCCACGGAGGTTACCGAAAGCGCCGGATTCAGCGGCTCGAATCCCGCCGGCAACCAGTCCACGAGCGCCACATGATAGCGCCTGGCCGGTACGGTCATTGACAGCTCTACGCGTACACGAGCTCCGGCCCGGACCTCCCAGCCACCATCGACGCGGCGCACGTCGTCGGGATCGTCGATCGCCTCGTAGGTCCTCTCCACCGTCATGCCCTCACTGAGCGGATCGAGCTGACGCGACGTCGGCGCATAGCGCACGCCCATTCGGTAGTACATCCTGCCCTCCCCATCGCGCTGAAGGACCACGGGCACAGTCTCGTCCTGCTCGTGCAGATAGCTCATGGGGACGTCCACCCCGTAGCGCTCCGTCGTCCTTCCTCGGAAGGCATGCTCGGCGATATGGGCATCTCCCAGCCAGGCCCGGGCCACGAAGTCGGGCTCTGTATCCTCGAAGGTATCGAAATAGCGACGCAGTGCCATCAGGATGAAGACGTTCTCCTGTGTATTCGACCACCTTCCGCGCTGGCGATGGGCCAGGAGTCCTCGCACCACCTTCTCCACCAGATAGTGGTCCGGATCGACACGCATCAACCCGTCCAGCACCACTCCGTCGGTGCGCCGCGTGGTATGCAAGATTCGATGGGCCCCGCGATCGTAGGTCTCCTGAAATTCAGCCGTGGCCGCCGTCTCCTGCACCTGCCCGGTGATGCGCTGCATAAAGCGCTCCTCCCACTGCGTGCCTTCTGCAATGGGCAACAACCAGCCCAACGCCTCCAGCGGCAACTCATTGACGCCGTGGCGCGTCACCAGAGCGTCCAACTCACGCTCCAATCCCCCGTCTCCCATCAACTCCAGAACGTGTAATGCGTAGGCCTCCACGCCGGCCCTCGCTCGCGGCGGGTAGTCCCTCATGTGCCGGTCGATATTTCGCACGTAATTCTGTGCGCGGCGAAGGTTCTGGCTGTTCACGGAGTAGCCCTCCTGCTGGGCTCGCCACAGCGCGTGGGTGGCGTGAATCGACACGTAGGGATGAGAGCGTCGGGCATCCGGCCAGAACCCGAACCCCCCGTCATGACGTTGAATTTGCTCCAACTCGGTGATCCAGGAGTTCATCACCCTGCCCACCTCATGAGCGCTCGGAACATCTGAGACATCGAAGGCGTCGAGCACATCATAGAGGGCAAAGACGCTCATCATCCGGCTTGCGATCTGCTCGGAACACATAAAGGGATAATTCGTCAGGTAGATAAAGGCGTCCGTCAGCGCTTGAAGCTGTGTCGACGAGGCAGACACCTCGAGTCCGCCGAATTGGGGATAGACGTCCTGTGGCACACGGAGCGCTTCCAGTACGGCGTCTTCGTCTGCGGCGTCGATCGTCCCATAGGTTGCAAATGCCTCGGTCGTCGCCGGGGTGAGCACGGGAAACTCCACATATTCGGCGTCGCTATAGGTCCCGCTGGCCACGGCGACCTGGATCTTCGCCGTCCCCGCCTGCTCCACACGTCCCGGAAACCTGACCTCCACCCGATCGTCGGCAGCAACTCCGATTCGCCTCCCCGGCGTTCCCATCCACTCCATCAATGGGCTCGCGTCGACGGCCACCTGCACGTCGATGTCCTGACCGGTCTGGTTGTGAATCACCACCGGAAATTCGAATGTATCCCCGACGTTCAAGAACCTCGGCGGCGAAGGGCTGATCATCAGCGGCTTCCTGGCCGTCACGTCCGCCTCGCCAGTACCGAAACGCTTGTCCTTCTCTATGGCCACCGCCATCACGCGATAGCGGGTCAGGCTATCGGGCATCTCTTCGGTGATCTCCACCCTTCCACGGGAATCCGTCACCAGATCGGAGCGGTAAAAGGCCAGGGCGTCGAAGACCTCGCGCAGGGCGATCGCTTCCCCGCTCTGCGCGGGCGCTCCTCCCGGAGCTGCGAATGCGTCCATTTCATCGTCCATATCGACGGCCATCTCCATCGGCGCCGAAGCTGCAGGCGCCGGGCTCGGTCTTGGCCTTGGAGCTTGCCGCCCCCCCGCCCCACCTCCAGTTGCAGACCTACCAACACCAGCACGAATCGGCTCATCGACACGCGCCTCCTCCGCCTCCTCCGTCGCCTCCTCCAACTGCTCTTCCAGATCCTCGTCGGCTTCCAACAACAGCCAGGACCGGCTGCGATAATCGCTCATCCGCGCCCGCCGGGTGGGATAAAAGATCCCGATCGGGTCGGCCAGTTGATAGTCCGACAGAGCCAATACGGACTCGTCGACGGCATAGAGGAGCACCTGCGTATCCGGCACGGGCCTGCCCTCGGAATCGGTGACCACGGCCTGGACGTCCATTTCGGCGCCGGGCTCGATCTTGTCGGACTCCGGTTTTACCTCGACATTCAACGTCCTGGGAGACGAAGAGACGGCGACCTCGAGATTGGCCGAGGCGAAGTGCTCCGGCGCATATGCATCACCTTTTCCGATCCCCGCCACCCTCAGATGCACGTTGGGGATCATCGTCTCTTCCACCTCGAACTCCACCATCGGATCCTCCTCGGTGAGTTCGATCCGCTCTCGGTGATACAGCCCGTCTCTTCGAAGCTCCATCACCGCATCGAGCGGATAATAGGGGGCCTGCACGGAGAACCGCGCCACGTCTCCCGGGGCGTATTCGTCGCGCTCCGGAATCAGAATCAGGTCGTCCTCCTCGGCCGTCTCCGCTCCGCTTCGATCCTGACCGGCGACGAAGAAATCGATCTCCGACTCCGACGCCCGTCCCCGGTCGTCCTCCACGGTGGCCACCACCCGATAGGAACCGGGCGCCAGATCGGTGAATACGCAACTGACCGCCTCCTCCGAAGAGCGCTTCTCACAGGTCGTCTCCTTCTCCAGATCGCCGGCGCGACGTCGCTTGAGGGCCAACTCCACCTGTCGCCCCTCCACCGGATCTCCGTCGATATCGACGACCACGGCCTCCACCTCCCAGGGCTCATCGCGCTGGACGAAATTATTCTCCGACCTCAATCCCACGTACAACGTCGACGGATGGACCAGCACCGAACTCGACGCCTCCCAGGCCTGTCGATCCACATCCTGCACCGACACGGTGCCCTGAACTCTCCTCGGAAGACCTCTTTTCGGTTCTTCGAATTCCATCTCCACCGACGCCTTCCCCATTCCGTCGGTCTCGTCCTCCAGAGAACCTTCAAACTCTTCGGGGAGCACGCCCCCGCCGGAATCGCCGCTTCGACCCCAGGGCGACCACCAGGTACGCCACTGTCCGAAATTCCACTCCGACCACCCCGGCGGCGAATAACTCCCCGAACTCTCGGAGAACCTCCAGGTCGTCTCCGCCCCCGACACGGCACCCCCGGCGTAATACGACGCCTCTGCCTCCCACTTCGTCATCTCCTCGACCAGATGTGGCCCCTCGTCGGTCTCGAGGGTGATCTCGTATTCGGGACGGCGAAACTCCTGAAACTCCACCGTGTGGGTATGGCTCCGGCTGCGAAGTCCGATCCGTGTCTCCAGTTGAATCCGCGCCCTGCCGAGATTCGCCTCGTCGGGCACCTCGAAGTCGAGCTCGAATCCGCCGTAATCGTCGATCTGGACCTGGCCGGAGGCAATCTCGTTGTTGCGTGGCTCATACACGGTATAGGACAGCTCTCGACTGCCCACGTTGACGGGCTCCGCACGAGGCCCGCTCTCCAGGCGGCGAATCCAACCGCGCACCTTGACCGTCTCCCCCGGCTTGTACATCTGGCGATCATCGACCACATACCACAGCGTGCTCGTCGTATCGTCTCGAGTCGACCAGCGCACCCATTGAGAGGCCGACGGATTCCCCTGTACGGGAAAGACCAGGCTATCGTCGCCATCGATCACCACCAGCTCTTCGTTTTCATGGCGTCCACCGGGCACATTGAACGTCGCCATCCCTTCGGCGTTCGTGCGCCCCAGCACGCGATCTCGTTGGGCAAATCGAATCTCTGCGCCTTCCACCCGACTTCCGTCGCTGATCCGCGTCACCGTGGCCGTCATCTCTCGGTGGTCTGTGGTCAGATCCATGGCCAGGTCGGTCTTCTGCAACCAGTAGACGCCCACAAAGTTGTGAAAACGCGGCTCCGGTCGCCGTTGATCGACGACGACCACGGCGTGCCCCGCACCGTCGCCGATGGCCTGTGATAGATCGAGAGGCACTTGCTGCGGCTTCACCTGCTCGTCGGCGCTAAACTCCAGGACTCCCTCGTACACCAGCTCTCCGCCAGGCCTGTCACTGCGCCGGATCCGAAATTGCCGAACTTGTTGCCAATCCGAGGGCTCCACATCAAAGACCCGGACTCGAAACCGATCCTGGCCGGCCACCATCACGGGAATCGTCGACTCAGCGTCCAGGGGACGCACCACCATGGGTTGATCCGGGCCGGCGATGAGCGGCTGATAACCGGCTACGCTCATCCGTCGACTGCGATCTCCTTCGAGCTCCTGCCCGAACCGGTCGACCAACTTCCCCCCGACCCGAAACTCATAGGTGGTATGCGGCTGAAAATCGCCGCGCAAGATCAGGCCGGTACCAAAGGTGCGCACATTCAGGTCCTCCACCTCCGGCTCGACCGCCACCTCCACCGTCGACTCTTCGTCGTCAATATCATTACTGAACCGCAGGGTGATGGGCTGTCCCGGACGACAGGGCTCGCGGTGAAACCCGCATTCGATCCCCGTCAGGCGAAACGCTCCGTGAACACGGAAGGTACTTGTGTGATCCTCCATTGCGATGATCGGCCCCTCTTTCGATTTGATCGGACCGTCGACGGCGACGGTGACCCGGCGGTCGTAGGCATATGGCCGACGCGGAATCAGGGCGATCACGCGATCTTCGTCATTGGCCTCGCTCAGCCTGTGCTCCTCTGCGACGGCGGCCCGCTCCTCCGCGTCGGCCACCCTCATTTGCACCGCTGATCCGTCGTTGACACTGATGGCCTGTGCCGACTCCTGATCGATGGGCTGGTTGAACACCACCGCCACCGGCACGTCCCGCGCCTGTACTCCGTGACGGACCGGGCGAACCGACACCACCTCCGGAGCCGGCGTCGCAAATCCGAACCGAAGCGTCTCCTCGAGTTGTGAGCCGTCGACGGCCTCCAACCCCGCCTCGAGCTCCACCTCGAACTCCGTTGCCATCGGCCATTCGTCGTCGGGCTCGAAGACCACCGTCTGCGTCCCCAGCCAACGCCACCGTCCCTCCACCTGTGGACTCAGCGTCACCGGCGGTGCCTGCTGCGTCCCCACCGCTCCCACCTCGACGACGGGCCGATCGAAGGCCAAGGCCAACTGAAATGGCGGCTCCACCTCACCTTCCGGCCGAAAGGCCTGGGCCCGAAGCGGCCCGTCCGGCGACGTATCCGCCACGGCAGCGCTCAGATCCGGCGGCCACTGCCCCTCGACATCCTCGCCAGTCAGCGGCGGCGGAAGGCTGTCGTCGCGCCGCTTGAACTCCACCTGGTCATCCTCGTCGTAGTCCAACTCCGGAAGCCGGGCCAACAACGCCTGCAGCTCCGCCTCGTCGAGCTCCTGCCCCTCCAGGGTCTCCATGGGCTCCCAGCGAGACTCGGTGCTCTCCTCCTGAGAGGGCTCGTCCACCTCGTCGGGCTCGGAGGCGCAACTGACCGCCAGTAGCAGGGTGAAAACGAATAGCGACTTCGTAATACTTTTCATGACGTCCTCAGCTCATCGCAATTTCCAACCCGGCCCTCCCTTCGGTCAGACCGGGTCACCACAGGCCTCCGCAAACTACGCTTCGGCGGCGGGTAAACTACATGCACCCGCAACGGCCACGCTCCCGCAGTCCCGAGCCTCGACTACCTCCTGCCGTCATCGAAGGTTGCCGTTGCGCGTGCTTGCTGTTTACGCGCAGCGCCGCGCTTTTCAGCGGCGCCTGTGGTCACCCCATCTGACGGCGCGCCTTTTGCGCCGAGGGTGGGGCGATCGTCACTCATCAACCACCCGCACGATCTCACTCATACTGCGCCCGAAGGTCTCCGGATGGTACATCTCCTCGGCCTTCGCCGGCATGGCGATGAACTCCCCGGGCGTCGTCGCCCGCGCCACATAGCTGTAGGTATGCACGCCCTGATGGACGATGGAGGCGAAGGCCTCCACCCGCTCGTCGCGTAGATTCTGGTGCTCGTACCAGGGCCGGCCCCACCAGCCCCAGCGACGGGCGTCCCTGCTGGCGCGGGTCAAATCGCTCTCCACGGAGGTCACCGCCAGAGCCGGGTTCAGGGGCTCCAGCCCTGCCGGAAGCCAGTCCACCAGCGCCACGTGATAGCGCCTGGCCGGAACGGTCATGGACAGCTCTACGCGCACGCGGGCTCCGGATCGGATCTCCCAGCCATTCTCCGTTCGCCGTACATCCTCCGGATCGTCTACCGCCTGGTAGA
>SLPW01000575.1 GCA_007131755.1 Myxococcales bacterium
AGCCCTTGCTGATCCTCGTGATGGCCCGGGCCCTCGCCGACGAACATCAGTCGGGCGCCGGGATCGCCGGAACCGAAGACGATATTCGTGCGTCCCTCATGAAGCGGACAGCGCTGACAATTTCCCAGATAGTGACGCAGAAAAGCCATCTTCTCTTGCGGAGTCTGCGGATTCTCCGGCGGCGGTGCCAACGGCTGCGAAGCCCCCGGTGCCTCTTCGCCCACCGGAGGGGGCCCGGGCTGTGCCATGGCCTGTGACTTCTTTTCACGCATGGCACGCCGTGCTTTCTCCTCTTTTCGAGCCTGCAACTCGTGGATGGCCTCGTGTTTCTTCCACAGCGGCGTATCAGCCGTCACCGACGGCGCAGCCTGTACACGAGTCGCCGAACCCGACGGATCTGCCCCCTCTCTCATCAATACGGGCCGCCGCGACGAAGGCTGCTTCTTTGCCGGCTTCGAGGGCGCCGGCGTCTCAGACGTGCTGGTGATCTGCGAGCGCAACTCGGCGAGCTGCTTCTCGTCCTGCGCCTTTTTTCGCGCGTCGAATTCAGCCCGTTCTTCTGACGAGGCCGGAACGAAAGCCGTCACGCCTTCGCTCTTCTGCCGCGCCAGATATCGGCGAATCTTCAGAGTCAGATCATGTAAATGTGCACGCGTCGCCATAACGCTGTCCTTGTAGCGTTCGGCCCCCGATTTCACAACTGCCCGTCAACTCACATCTGGCACGTAGTCCACAACTTCTCGCCAGAGCGCACGGGCCAGGTTGAGCTTCGTATCCGCCGGATACTCCCTGGCCTCCGTCTCGGTGACGATGTGGATCGACGATCGGTCGGCGCCGAAGGCCGACGACGGGCCACCGATCCGGTTTGCCACCATCAGGTGGGCTCCCTTGTGCAACAACTTCTGTCTCGCCCGCGCCACAAGATCTTTGCTCTCGGCGGAAAACCCGATCAATATCGGTCCCCTTTCGCCACTTTCCGGCCCGAAGCGGTCTCCCAACTCGTCGAGGATATCCGGATTCCTCAACAGCTGGAGCGACTCCGCCATCTGCGATTTCTTCGTCTTCTCCTCGCTTGGCTCGGCGGGCCGCCAGTCGGCGACGGCAGCGACCTTGACCACGTAGTCCATGTCCTCCGCTCGATCCATCACCGCCCGGTACATATTCCTCGCCGTCGTCACTTCCACGGTCTGGACCCCATAGGGAATGTCGAGAGCAACGGGACCTCGAACCAATATCACCTCGGCCCCCATTTCCACCGCAGCCCGGGCGATGCAATGACCCATTTTGCCCGACGAGGGATTGGAGATAAATCGGGCCGGGTCGATAAATTCGCGGGTCGGTCCCGCCGTCACCAACACCTTCTTTCCACGAAGAATTTGCTCCGACGCCGCTCCGTCCACAGCCTGAAGCAATACTTCCGGATCGGGCAGCCTTCCGGGCCCCACCTCCTTGCACGCCAGCTCTCCCTCATCGGGATCGACGACGGTGTGGCGCGGCGTCTGCTCCAACACCTCCAGGTTGGCCTGCACCCGGGGATGACGCCACATCTGAGTATTCATCGCCGGCGCCACCACCACCGGGGCGTCTGTCGCAAGCAGCACCGTGGTCAACAGATCGTCGGCCATTCCATGAGCCATCCGGGCGATGAGATTCGCCGTCGCCGGCGCCAGCAACACCACATCGGGCCACCTGGCCAGATCGATATGACCGATCTCGCTCTCATAGGTAGCGTCGAAGGTCTCGGTCCCCACCGGGTTTTCACTCAGGACCTGCATCGTCAGAGGCTGCACGAACTCCTGCGCCCCGGCGCTCATCACCACCCGAACCTCGTCACCCCTCTTCTTGAACGCCCGCACCAGCTCACATGCCTTATAGGCGGCGATCCCACCACTGACTCCCAGCAATATACGCTTCGACATCGCACTCTCCTTACACCGTACCCCAGACTCTCCGACAACGGATATCCGGAGCTACCACTCGCTATCCACTACCCCACTACCCCACTACCCCACTACCCACTACCCGCCTTACCCACCGTCTTACTCCCCCAACCAACCCAACAATACGTCCAGCATATGTCCTGTAGCCCCCCAGATGACATATTCCTCGTAATCGAAATAGTGAATATCGAAGGTATGCTCTCCCCAGGAGCGCCTCTCCACGCGGTGATTCTTCGGATCGGCCAACTCTTCGAGGGGGGCGACGAAGAGCGCTTCGATCTCTCCTGGGTTGGGCTCGAAGTCGTAGGGATGGGAAAATTCACCGACATAGGCCGTGATCTGATATCCCGTCACCGTCGGCATCTCCAGAAGAGCTCCATAGAGTTCGACATCCTGCGTCGACAACCCGATCTCCTCCTCCGTCTCCCGCAGGGCCGTCTGGCTGAGATCCTCGTCGTCTTCCTCCACTCTTCCCCCGGGAAAGCTGACCTCTCCGGAGTGCTCGGGCATCGTGTCCGGCCGCTTCGTGAACACCGCAGACATCCTGCCCTCCACCTCGCATAGTGGGATCAGAACTGCCGAAGGCGTCAGCATCGACGGATCGACGCCGGGAATTCGCCCGTAGCTCAACTGTGGCTGATCCCCGAGCGTGGCCAGGCGTCGGCGGACCTCCTTCGGTGAAAGGTGATCCTCTCTCATCTTCGCACCCGGGCTTCAAAGATGTTGCTTCCGTCCTCCTTTCCCTTGTACTCGATTTCGAGGACAGCCAATGTCAATTTGCGGATACGCCCCCGCGGCAGGCGGATGCGGACTGATTCTCCCTCGTCGACGTCCAACACCCGACAGCGCCCGAGCTTGGGGTGGTCCAGGAGATCGCCCTTCGACATCAGCGGCTCATCCAGGTCCAGATCCGCATAGGGATCGGCCTTCTTTTTCTTCTTCGCCTTGCCAATTCGACGCTGGCGAGGTGGAGAGGTAGACTTTTTCTTCTCCCGTCGCTTTTCAACCTCCTCGGCTTCAGCGATGGCCTCGTCCCAGGACATGGACGGCTCCTCTTGTTCATCTTCATCTCGATCCGGCTGCACTTGCGATGGTGCCGCCTGGGGTGCCGCCTTGGGCGCCGCGACCACACCGGACTTACGCTCGATACCCTCCAGCACCAGGCGCCCCGACTCCGGATCGAGTCGTCGCTCCATCTGTAGATCGGCGAAAGACTCCAGGACGAATTCGGCGTCCTTCGCCCTCGCCCGCCGCAACTGTCCTCCCACCATCTGAGGGCCCAGGGGCCCGATGACGTTGAATACGGCTGCCAGTCTCAGCGCCACCTCACCGCCCAGCCGCGAGACGGTTCCGTCCAGGCTGACCAGATCGAAGCTTCCCTCTCCATCGACAAGAGTCTCGTAGGACTGTGTTCGGGTATCAAAATGCACCAGTTCTATGGCGTCAAAATGACCGACGGCTTTGATCTGCCCGGCTGTCACCTCACGCTCCTCACATATCCGGGAGAGAACCTCCACCAGGTCCTCGCCGACATCCAACCGCCCCACCACGCGCTCCGTGGCACTGGAAACTCGAAAAATCACGTTGGGTTCCTATCTCTATTGTCGTGGTTAATTGCCCATTTTCGGCGCCCGAAACCTCTCACACCACGCCGTTTGAGACAACCCCGTCGCCCCGAGCCCTACTCCCGCTCCCAGATCCGCAAATAGCCGAAGGCCATGGTGGTCAACAACAGCACCACCCCCATGCCGATCAACGTGGAGACGGCGGCCGGGCCCTCCGTGGCCTGGTGGGGTGTACGGGCGCTGTAGATGCGCCCGCCTTCATTGAGGAGGATTTCCTCGTCGCGAATGTCCAGCGCCACGGGGCGAGTGCGGTAAGCTGCCTCTGAGGACGGCCAGACGAGATGATGGCTGCGGGCAACCTCTCCACCCTGGATCGGATCATCGAGCCAGGCGATCAGGGTCGTGTGGTTGAGCTCCAGGACCACCACCACCTGGTCGCCGTCCAACGCCATGCCCAGAAGTTGTCCGGAATCCCAGGGGCCGGAGACGGTCGCCCAGTTCTCACCGAGGTCGGTGCTCACTGCCAGACGCGAGCCCTGCGCTCGGAGCAGCCCTCGACCGTCGGGAAGACGCATCAATTGCATCGGCGTCTCGTCGGCGCTCTCCATAAAAGAATGGGTGGCTTGCCAGGTGGTTCCGCCGTCGACGGAGCGCCACAACTGGGTCGGTGCGTTTCGATCTCGGACACGGGTCACGGCGAAATAGGTCTGATCGGGCATCCCCAGAAATTGGGTCACCACCGCCCCTTCGATGGCATTCTGAAAGGCCTCACCAAGTTGCAGGCGCCGCCAGGTCGCCCCTCCGTCGCCGGAGACCAGAGGACCGCGACGGTGCGACCAGGCCACCAACTCCTCGCTGCCGGGCTCGGCCACCAGATCAATGATCGCCGCCGCCGGTGGCTGCATGCCCCTAAGATGAGGGGGCAGATACTCCACAACGTCCCTCTCAGCCAGAGACGCCATCTCAGGCGTCTCTCCGTTTCCTCCGACGTCGACGATGATCCCACCGCCCGCCGTTCCCCGAATCAGCCGCTCCGTTTCACCATCCCAGTATAGTGCAGACGTGGCCCGTTCATCGATCCATTCTCGGCGTACCTGACCCTCTCCGGCACGGCGCTCGAAGAGTCCGGCATCGGTCCCCACGTACATCGCGCCACCCCCCAGAAGGGCCGCGTCATAGGTGCGCCCGGCGCGCAGCCCCGTATTCGTCGTCTCCCAGCTCTGTCCACGGTCCGAGGAGCGAAGCACTCCGCGCCCCTGTGTGGCCGCCCAGAACGTGGATTCGTCTTCCGCCACCAACCCCGTCAACCCCCGACCATCGGGATCGTGCTCCACTGCCTCCTCCCAGCTTTCCCCGCCGTCGTCGCTTCGCCACAATCCACCTCGTTCACCGAGCAGCCACAGCTCGAACCCTTCCTCCTCCTGTCCCTCGAAGACCACCAACTGGCGATAGTCCTGAGGAGCCAGAAGATCTCGAGCGATGGCCAACTCCTCCCAGCTTTCCCCACCGTCATTACTTCGAAAGACGACCTCGGCGCTCACGAGAAATAGAACGTCCTGCGACCCCACCCGCACCAGATGCCGATCCAGAACGTCTAAGGTCGACCGTCGCTCGAACTCCTCATCGTCAGCGCCGCGACTGTAGATCTTCAGCTCCCGCCGATAGACCGTTACTACCTCCGGAGCACCGTCGGGTCCTGCCGGAAGATAATGGCGCAGCCGCGCCGGCAGAGGATCCCCCTGACTTGCAGGTGTCCTGTCGCCCAACGAAGCTCCACGCAGCGAAACTTCCTCCCACTGCAATTCGTCGACCTCCTCGTCTCCCTCGACCGCCTCCTCCCCGTCAACCCATCGCCACAGCCTACGACCATCGTCGACAAAGAGCAGATCCTCATCGACGGTCAGCCGCAAGACGGGTCTCGACGTCGGCCTCGCCAGTGGACGAGTCGGCCCCTGGCGCAACGAATCCGGCAGATCTACGATCTCCCAATTTTGTCCGCCGTCGGCACTGGACAATAGAAGCGGCGCCCGCCCTGCTCCCGGCGTCGCCACCGTCCAAAGCTGCCCCTGGCCGGAAGCGAAAAAACGCTCTGGCGGCAACTTTTCGCCCACCACCGACTGCTGGACTCCATCGAAGAGCGCAAGACCCGCCGCGTCGACGCCGGCGGGCCAATGAGCCCCATTCGATCTCCAGGATGCCTCGTCGAAGGCCCGAAAAAACAGGCGGTCTCCCGAAGGCGCAAGGAGTACCTGCTGGTCTTCCATCTCCATCGTCGTCAGGGCTGCGATATGACCGCCCGGAGATGACTCCACGGACACCAGGCTCATGGGCAACTCATCCTGTCCACACCCCAGAGCCATCACCGATAGCAACACCCCGACGATGAGCTTCGCCGCCGTCGCCTTTCGTTTCGCCTTCCCCGGCCTACCTACTCCTGGGCATTGTCGGCAGTGGTCGCTCACGGTGGCGCCATCTCCATGATATTGAAGTCCACTCTGCGATTTCTGGCTCGCCCCTCGGCCGTGGCATTATCGGCGATCGGCTCGTATTCGCCGTATCCCACCGTGGTGAGACGGCTTCCATCGATGCCGCGATCGACGAGGTATTGTCGCACCGAGGCGGCCCGATCTTCGCTGAGGCGAAGGTTCATCTCCGCATTGCCCACGCTGTCCGTATGCCCCTCGATGCGCATCAAGCGGATATCCTGGTTGCGATGGAGCAAAGTGGCCACGTCGTCGAGCACTTCGAAGCTATCGGAGTGAATTTGAGCGCTTCCGGTCTCGAAGGTGATTTGCTCCATGATCACGATCGCTCCCTGGCGAAGCGACGCGAATCCCTCGTCATCCTCTCCGTGGTCCAACTCCTCCGGTGGTGGTGGTGGCGGCGGCGGCTCCCAGTCGGTATCGCCATCGGGATCGTCGAGCCCGGCCCAGATATCTTCCTCCGTCAATTCGTCGTCCTCAGGCGGATCCGGGCAATCGGCAGGATCAAATCGCAACCGACCTTGCTGCTGCTCTCGAATCAAGGGATCGCAGGGATCCATCTCGCCGGCAAAATTGGGGCTTCGAAAGTCCACGTTCCACCATCCACCGGTGGCCCATTTTCCGTTGATGCCGATAAAGATTCGCCAGTTGGGCGTTCCCACGCCGTCGGACATCCCCGTCCCGGCTCCGACGGTGGTTGACCAATCGGGGTGAAACCCCCACCGAACCCCCATGCGGGCCTCCGCCGGCACTTCTCCGCGCCGAACGCCGGACAGATGGCTCGGCGACGGCTGCACGGCAAACGCCCCCTCCACCTCGGCCAGGATGTCGAAATCTTCGGCGAATAAAGGAGAATGGCCCGCAAGTCCCCATATGATTTCATTGCCCAGCACATTGGCCCGCATCTGCCGCTCGCCACTGCGATAGCGAAAGCCCAGGTTGGCCCCCAGCCGAATCGTATGCTTGAAGACGTATTCGCCTACGGCCACCAACTCACCGCCAAGCCCCCCGTCACCGGTAAGAGATTCGCTGTCTCCCGTTGGGATGGACATCCCCCCCACCACCGCCAGAGCGATGGGAAGGTCGTCGAGACCGGGGATCTGGTACTTCGTGCTCAGCCGCAGATCGTTGAGGGCCGTCTGGCTGATCGGGGAGCCGTCTTCCGGTGCCAGAATCCCGAGGTCCCGTGAGCGCTGGCGCATCGTCCACGGCACCACCACGCCCACTTCCACGACATCGAATAGACCCAGCGAGCCCGTCAAATCGAACTGACTCTGATAGACCATGGTGTCCTGCCGTGGCGCCTGGGGAGTACCCAACTGCAGCGGCGTATCGGCGTAGTTGAAATAGAACCCGGCGCTCCAATCCAGATGCGGCGACACCGCCGTGCTCCACAGCCCCATATAATCGCCCGGACCGGGGGTAGGGCGAAATCGCTGGAGCTGAAAGGCCCTGGGGTTATTTTCCTCGTCGGCACCGTCCTCCTGTGCGTAGGCCGTCGACGCCGTCGGCGGCGCAACAAAAAAGGCGCAAATTGCCACACCGAATATCACCCACAAACCTGTCCTGATGCTCTTCACATTCATCGCTTTATCCTCGTACAGGGGCAATGACTCGGCCGTCCATAGCCGCCGAATCGTCGAGGGATGCTTTTCAACGTCGCCTCGATCATCTGCATTCCTCGCGTTGACGCAACCTTTCCAGTGCTCGACGGGCGGCGTCAACCCCTTCCGGGGTCTCGTCGGCCTCTGCAGCCAGGGCGACGGCCTCGGCATACAGTGGCTGCGCCGTCTCCGGCTCATCCAGCGTTTGAGCCCACAACTCGGCGGCCTCCACCAGGGCCTCGAAGCGCTCCGATGGGTCGAGGACCATCGCCGCATAGGTCTCCAGGTCCCGAGCAAGCGCCTCGTCGCAACCCGTCTGGCGGTCGAGCTCGATTCGTCGCTGCAATGCCTCCACGTGTTCGGGCCACAACTCGCAGGTCACGCCCCATAACGTTCGGGCCAACTCCGGCCGCTCCATCTCCGTTTCTACCACATGGGCGGCGTCGGCCACGATCTGACTCGCCGGCACCCGCAGCGCCGAGGCCACGGACGATACCTCGATCTCGCCCAGCTCCTCCGCCGACAACTGCCCCGGCCTTCCCAGAAGTAATCCCAACTCTCGGGCAAGACTGCCCACATAGTCCTCCCAACTGCCCGCCAGCGCCTGCGCCTCCTTGATCCCCTCCAGAGCGTTGGAGTCACCCGGGGCCTCCTCGAGCACACGCTCGTAATGCTCGATGGCGTCCTTCGGTCGCTCCAGGCGCCGCAGAAAGACGTCGGCCAGTTCGCGTCGGGCCTCTACGGCGTCGATTCCCCCTCCGCTATGGCGCGCCACGACTTGTAAGTGGCGTGCCACGTCTTCCCAATCCTCTTCGTCGCGTGCCATCTCTGCCAGCAACCTATGCGCCGCCTCGTGGTGTTCATCCGATTCCAGCACCTCCTGAAGCCACCGCCGCGCCTGGTCGGCATCGCTTCGTTCCTCCCACACCAGTTGGGCCAGCAACAGGCGATAAGTGGTCCGCATCTCCGGCGTCTCCGCTCCCTCCAGACGCTGCTCCAGAAGATCGAGGCGCGCATTCACCTCCCCGCGCTCCTCGTAGATGGCCTCCAGGGCATTGATCACCGCCGGCTCCGAGCCCTCGCCATCGGGATCGAGTCGGTGCACCGTCTCCAGAAACGGGCGAGCCCCTTCGTCGTCCTCCAATTCATAATACAACAATTCCCCTGCCTCACGCGCCAGGGCCTGCTTTTCCCGATCGTCGAGGACGTCCGTATCCGTACTCTCCGCCAGGGTCAGTACATTTTCGATCGCCTCCGCCACATCCCTCGGATCGTCTCCCCTTCTCACCTCCTCCAACGCATCCCTCGCCATCTCCACGGGATGGATCTCCGGGGAGGTGTCGACCTCCGAAGTATCTTCGGCCAGACCGGGTTGAGGAAATTGAAACGACCAGTCCTGTCCTGACTTCGTCGGCTCCGTCTCCTCCTTTAAGTCCTCCGTAGAGGACGTAGCGACCGACTCGTCGGAGTCGTCTTTTTTATCGCCACCGCTGCTGAAGAATTCGCCGAAGCTGTCGAGAGACATCTTCACCGTCGCCGGCGAGCCGTCGCCCTTTTGAAACGACTTCTCTTCTTCACCGCCCACGGCTGACGCCTCGTCGGCTGTGGGCCCACCGGAAGCAGATGGCATTTTTTCCGGTCTGGGAAGTTCCCATTCGCTGGAACTCCCTTCTTCGTGAGGAGGCATTTTTCTGGTCTGGGAAGGGACCTTTTTCGTCCCGGAAGGCACTCTTTTATTACGGGGGGGAATTTTTCTGGTGGGAGCCTTCGACGGCTTCTTGATCATGGCCTGAAAGCGCCGGCGAAACGCCGCCAGATCGGATTTGTCCTCTTCCGTGGCTTCATTGGCCTCGTCGGCTCCCGAAGTTGGCTCCTTCGAAGAATCCGCGATGGCAGCGGGCTTAGAATGCTCAGTGTTCCTATTCAGCGGCGTCGGCATGGCGCGGCGTGTCTCCGGAGGCGCTGAGGTTGGTCCGTCGGCCCGGGGCACTTCCTCGTCTAGCCGATCGAGCATGGCGTCCAGCCGAGCGTCGACGTCCTGGAAATCTTCCCCCTCCTCTTCGTGGCCTCGCTGCGAAAGCAGGGCAGCCCGATCGCGGGCCTCCGAGGCGGCCGCCCCATCTCCACGCTCGTCGGCCAACATGGCCACCTTCAGCAACAATTCACGCTCCCGGGCCGCTGACGGCACGACCTCCGCAAAGCGAATCATCGTCTTCTCCAGGAGGTATCCCGCCGGACGCGAGCCCACCGGCGCCTCGGCCTTCACCCCTTCCCTCTCCACATATGCCTCCAGCACCCGACAGGCTCCTTCGAGAGCCTGCCGATGACCGGGCTGTAGCTTCAACGCCTCCAGATAGGCCCGGGCTGCCCGCTCCAGATCACCCGAAGACTCCCTGGCGCTGGCCACTTCCAGGCTGATCTCAATCTGCTGCTCCCGATCCCGGGTACGCAGCAGCACCGAGTTGAGCGCATCGCACAGCGTCTCCCATCGCCTGTGATCGCTGAGCAAATCGACGAGCTTCTTTCGCACCCGCCGATTCTCCGGAGCCAACCGCAGCGCCCTTCGAAAATGCTCCTGCCCGTCCTCCGGATGGCCCAGCCCCGTATAGAGATCTCCCAGCTTCTCCAACAGGTGAAAGCGTCGCTGGTCGTCGGCTGCTCGCTCCAGGAGATCGTCGTACAAGGCGATCAACTCGTCAGGACGGCCACTGCGTCCCAGATGATTCTCCAGCCAGACCAGGGCTTCCCCGTGTTCCGGATGATATTCCAATAAGCGCCGAAAGTGGGTCGCCGCCGCCGACGGACGCTGGCGTCGATCATAGATCTCAGCGAGACGGCGGTGGACCTCCACCACTTCATCGCGCCACGACCCTTCGTCGATATCAGCGCCACCTTCCCCTTCTTGCCCGCGCCGTTTTTCCATCCGCTCCAGAAGGGGCAGCGCCTCCATCCAGTATCGCGTTGCCTCTTCGTCACGCGACAACTCCTCGCACATCTCTGCGGCACGACGCAACTGCCTGGCCCGCTCCATCGGACCCACGGCCCGATCGTCCTGTGCTTCATCCGCTGTGGACTCTTCCGACGACAGGGCGACGGCACGGCGAAACCCCAAAAGGGCCTGATTTGGATCCTCCAACTCTTCGAACCACAACTCGCCGACGCGATGATGGAGCTTGCTGGCCAGCGCCTTTCGCCCCGACATCTCGGCCGTGCGCGCCGCCGACCCGAAGGCCTTCAACGCCCGGAGCGGCTCACCGCCCAGAACGTAGCTCTCTCCCAGCGCATGCAACGCCTCGAGCTCCGTCGGCTCCAGCCGAAGGACCTTCTCCAGGTACATCCTCGCCTCACCGAGATCGCCCTGCCGATCCATGAGATGACGAGCCAACTCCAGATACGTCCGCTGGAGCGTCTCCCGATCCGTATATACGCCGGTCAAGCGCTTGAGAATCTCCTCGAGCCGTGCCGACTCATCGATCCGCTCGTAGAGTTCGCGCAACATCTCCAGGGCCACCCGATGGCGTGGATCGCGCTTGAGCACCTGCCGCAGCCGATTCGCCGCCTCTTTCGGCTGATCGTCGGCCAATAGCTTCGCCAGCGCCAGCTCACATAAGATCCAGTCCCGGGTCTGTCTCCGGGTTTGCAGCTCCTCGGCGAGCCTGTCGAAAGCCTCCACGGCGTCTTCGTCACGCCTTCTGGCCAACGCCAGAAGTGGGGCCACCAGCGCTGCCCGCAGATCCTCGGGGTCTTCGGCCACCAACTCCCGGCGGATCGCCTCCACCTCGGCCAGGTTGCCCGGCGAACCCTCAGCCACCAGACAGTCCAGCAGCCGCGCCACCAGCTCCGGATGCAGCCCATAGACGTCGCGATAATTCGACAATAGCGAAAGGGCCTGGCGAAGCTCCCCGTCGAAGAGCGCATTGTCGGCGTGGGAAAACAGCTCCTTTGCCTCGTAGGCCGCCAGCGCCCGTGCGCCCTCTTCCGACGTGGAGAGCTCGAAATCACCGCGTCTTTCCGCCCCCAACGCCTTCGCCGCCCCCGGATCGTCGTCCACAGCCCGAATCGTCATCACTCCCGGACGGATCTTGGCTCCCTCCAGAACCACTCCCGAAAGATCGGGCAACTTCCATCCCACCCGGGGAAAGATATGCAATAACAATAACTTCAGGGGACGAAAGCGAATAATATCTCCCGCCACACCGACGGTAAAACTCTTTCCACGCCCCGAGACCCTCAACACGGGAGTGTTCAGCAGGCTCGTCACCAATTCGTGGACCACAAGCCGCGCCGGATAGGGCATGGGACCGAAGGCCCGGTAGTCGTATAGCGAAAGATGCACTTCATCGGCACGGGCCGGCTCCGGCGGGATCAGGGCGGCCCGAAAGCTGAGATGGGAATCGGAGCCGAAGCGGCTGAGCTTCAAGCTGACGTGGACGGCGTCCTCCAAAAAGCGCACCTCCAGATCTTGAAATCCCTCCAGATGCGACGCCGCCGAGCGCAGCAAGTCCCCCAGGCCCACTTCACTGATCGCGAATTCCACCTCCCGGACCAGACACCGAGTGTGGCGAAAGCGCTGCAACCCACCCCTTGCGTCAAAAGGAAATTTCAGGTCCGGAATCTCCATTCGCAGGGATTCCAGGGCAATCCAATCACTGAGCCTCTGGCGCTCCGCCCACAGATAACCACGCCCGAACATAAAATCCAGGCTCAGTCCGAGCGGGTTTTTCGGCTCCTGTTTTGGTGCTTCCATCGGTGTCTACTTACTGTGGAGTAGGTGGCCGTACTAGCTCCTCGATCGCAGCGCGCGCTTCCTCGAGCAGCCCCTCATCACCACGACGGCGCGCAAGATCGGCCATCTCCATCCACGCCAGCCTGCGAAGCTGCATTGGCGCCTCCGAGTCGGCGACGGACTCGAAAATGCGCATCGCCGAGCCCTGATGGCCGCGCACTACCTCACAGCGGCCCTGGGCCATGCGCGCCATCGTCGAAAAAGGCCGCTCACACCGCCTGGCGGCTCTGCGGAAAACACGACTCGCCTCCTCGACCTTCCCATCGCGTAGACTGCGCAGTCCGCGAAAGAATATCTTTCTGTCCTCACCAAGCTCCTCGAAGTGCCCGTCTATGGCCGCCGAAAGGGCGTCCAGAAGCTGTGCGTTGTCGTCGCCGTCCATGGCCTCTCCCTACTGAAGATTCCCCACCGGCCCGTTTTTCAGCCGCGCCGGACTGCCTTCTGTATTCCCACTTCGACGACTATACGACACGCCAATCCCGGCGTAAATGAGGCGTGTTGGTTGCTTGGTTTCCTTAGTTACGCGACGTGCCCCTCCGCCTGCGCTTCGCTCCGGCACCTCCCCACAGCGCACGCTCGTGGGGAGGAACATCGAGGTAATACTCACGTCCAGAAGTTTGCGATGCAGAGCACCGCACCTTGCCGAAGCCACGATGTCCCTCCTCGTGAGGCACGAGCGGGGAGGTGTCGAGCGCATGCGAGACGGAGGGGCCGCTGCGCGTCACCTCGATCTCCATCAAAACGGGATGTCGTCATCATCGAAGGACTGATCGAAGCCGCCCTCCGATCCACCGCCCATGCTCCCCACGTCGTCATCGGTATAGGGCGGGGGCTCGGAATATCCTCCCCCTCCGCCACCGCCTCCTCCGCTGAGGAATTGCACCGTATTGGCCACGACCTCCGTGGTATAGCGCTTGCTCCCGCTCTGATCTTTCCACTCTCGGGTCTGGATCCGACCTTCGATATAGACCTGTCGGCCCTTGCTCAGATATTTCTCGCAGGTCTCGGCCTGACGTCCGAAGACGACGATGCGGTGCCACTCCGTCTCCTCCTGCTTCTGACCGTCTTTGCCGGTCCAATTGCGGTTGGTGGCGACACTGAAATTCGCCACGGGAGTCCCGCTTTGAGTAAAGCGCAGTTCCGGATCGGCGCCGAGTCTTCCGACGAGAATTGCCTTGTTGACTGTCATCTTCTTCTCCTCGTTGAATTGAAACACCCGGCGCTTGCACACCGGATGGAGTTGTCGTTGATGTACCTTGCATAGTTGCTGCAAACAACCCTCCCCCCTTTCCTATTATCGGCGATTATGCCAAATATTTTGCGTCCCCTGCTCGCCATTCTCGCCCCCGATCTTCGTCATGACCCTACTCGACCGCCTCAGCGAACGCATCGGAGACTTCCTGGAAGACGTAATGCTTCCCGAGGAGATCCGCACTCTCCACCGCAAGGCCCGCCAGGCCATGGAGGAGGGAAATTACGATAAGGCCCTTCAATGGCTGGGCGAAGCCGAACATCGCCGTCCCAATACGGAGACGACCCGCCGCATGCGGGCCTTATGTCATTTCCATCTGGAGAATACGGAGCGCGCCCTGGAGTTGTTCCGAGAAGCGCTGGAATTGAGGGAAGAGGCGGCCAGTCACTTCTACCTCGCTCTTTGTCTGGAGAGACAAGGACGCTTCGAGGAGGCCCGGGCCCATCTTCAGCGCGCCCGCGAAGTCGACGACGATCCGCCCTTCGCCTACGAATTGCACTTCGCCCTTGGACGAGTTCACCTCGCCAGAAATCGGCCCGACAAAGCGGCCCGCGAATTGCGCCGTGCACTTCGGCTCTGGCCCGACCAACCCGACGCGATGGTGACCCTCGGCAAAGCGCTCTATCTCTGGGGCCGTTATGGCGAGGCCGCCGAGGTCGTCTCCACAGCCATCGGCGAAGACGGAGCAGGCATTCGAGACGGTCTCACTATTCTTGGCCACATCGAGTCCTCCCGTGGCCATTACGACGCCGCCGTAGAGGCTTTCGAGGCCGTCCTCGACGACCACCCCGACGACTACGAAGCCCTCCTCGGCGCCGCCCGTGCCTACCTGTCCATGGGCCGCCCCGCGCAGGCCAATCGTCATCTCATCCGCGCGCTGGGAGGCGCCGAAGACGACGCCGATATCTACGCCCTCATCGGCGAGACGAATCAACGGATCCGCAACTTCGAAAAAGCTCTGGAGAGCTACACCGCCGCCCTTCGCCGCGATCCGGAACACGCCGCTGCCCTGGCCGGCGCAGGCCAGGTCGCCCTGCGACTGGAACGCTACGAAGAAGCGGCTATCCACTACGAGGCGCTCCTCGACCTTCCCGCGCCTCAATATCGCCCTCAGGCGCTGCTCGGCCTCGGCCGTTGTCGCCTGGCACTGGGCGATCCGGCCGGCGCCCGCCATCTGCTCGAGGAAGCGGACCAACTCCACCGAAAACGCCCCCCGGAGCTCCTCCACGCCTTGGGACAGGTCGCCCTGGACTCCGACGATCCCGCCGAGGCTCTCGTCGCCTTTCGTCGCGCCCTGCACGCCGACCCGAACGACGAATTGCGTTCCATCCTCGAGGCAGATGTCGACCGTTCCCTCCACGCCCTTCGTCCCCACTGGCATCGACCCTCCACCTTCGAAAGCACCTCCGATCTGGTCGCCACTCTCACGGATCTCCTCGACTGCCTTCGCGCCGAGCCCCGACTCGAGGACTTCTTGCCCCGCGTCCACGATCTCCTCACCGCTCTCGACAGCCCGTTGTCCGTGGCCATCCTCGGCGAGTTCAACGCCGGAAAATCCACCCTCGTCAACGCCATCCTCGGCGAAGAGGTCGTCCCCATGGGTGTCCTCCCCACCACGGCTCACCCCTGCATCATGGGCTACGGCCCCAGAAAGGGCGTACGCGTCATCTACGAAGACGGAAGCCCGCGTGACGTCGACTTCGCTGCAGCCAGGCGTCTGATGAAGGAAGAGGCCGAGCGCATCGCGCGCCTCGACTATACCTATCCCCACCCGGAGCTGCGCTCCATCAATTATTGGGACACTCCGGGATTCAACGCCCTCGACGAGCGCCACGAGTCCCTGGCCAAAAAAGCCCTGCAGGACTCGGAGGCAATCCTCTGGCTCGTCGACGCAAACCAGGCCCTCAAAGAGACGGAATTTTCGAAGCTGCGATCCATCCCGGACTCCGAACTTCGCGTCGTCCTGGTCCTCAACAAGATCGACCGCTTCGGACCTCCTGACCAGCGCTCCGACGACGTCGAAGAGGTCGTGCAATACCTGCAGGACAACGCCGGCGATCAGGTCCTGGGCATCCTCGCCATCTCCGCCCTGGAAGCGCTCCGGGCTCGCACCGGCGACGACGAAGAGGTAGCCGGCGACTTCGAACGCTTGATGGAACTCTTGGACCGGGAGTTCGTCCAGCGCTCCTGGCGCATCAAAATCGCCGAGGTCTCCCGCGCCCTCGACGTGCTGCTCACCGACATCAACGAATACCGCTCGTCACAGATCGAGCGCTTCCGGGGGTTGGTCGACCAGGCCCGGAAGCTCGGCGATCTCATCGACGACGCCGCCGGCGATCCCCATCGTCGCGCCTCGGAATACGCCATGGAGCTCGAGGACCACTTCGACTTCGTCGTCATGGGCATCGAGCGCGAGATCACCGGCGCTCTACGCCGCCGGGGCAATATCCTGCGGCGGCTGGTGCTGGAACAAGAAGATCGCGAATTCGCCCTGGAGCTCCTCGGCGAGAGGCTGGACCACGTCATCGACCGCTGTCGTCGCGACGTACTCCGGGAAGTCGGTGATATCGAGGCCCGGCTCGCCGAACATCTCAGCCCCCTCCTGGCGGCCCTGTCCGTGACCGACGCCCGACCCCTTCGCCGCCGACTGGAGGGGTTCTTCGACGAGACCCGAGCACTGAAAACACTTCTCGACGAGCGCGTCTTCGGACAGTGGCGAGCTCGCAGCGAAGGACAGATCACCACCGGCGGCGACAGGGCCCTCGACGCCATCGTCGATCTCGGCGAAGAGACCGACGGCCAGGGGCGCCGCGAGCTCCTGGCGGGATTGATTCCGCCCGTGGGCGACGACTTCTCGCAGGCCCTGGCCACCTGGTATGAGGAATTTTTCCTTGCCGCAAAGCGGTTTTCAGATAGATTGCAACGTGACCTCACCACGCTGGAATTAGAGGTCCGTCACCGGCTCGATTTCGACGGTTCCACCAAATCTGACGACCCCGATTTCTGAATGGCTCTTCGCTCCACACTTCTAGCGCTCCTGCTCACCATGTCCGTCGCCATTTCGCTTTCGGCCTGTTCCGACGGCTCCGAAGACGACGACGGCCCCTCGGGCATTCAGGCAGACGCCGGCACGGACACCGATCATCAGATGCCCTCTGCAGAACCGATCGACTTCGAAAGCACGGAACCTGCAGATCCACAGCGCATTCACGTCGAGTCCTCGCAGAAGCGAGCGGTCATCTCCGACGAACCACCCCTGGCGACGGAGGATTTCTTCCCCGTCGAACAGGCCGAGCGGCTGATCCCCGGCACCGATCTCGAAGCACACACCATTTTTGGACAACAGAGCTCTCCCACCCACAACTCCATCCGATACGCCCCGCTCGGCGCCGACCTCGACATCTTCGGCGCCGCTCTCCAGATCTGGGATCTCGAAGGCGAAGAGACAACCCCCGACCAGCGCCACGCCGAGCTGCGCCAGCAATTCCTCAACGTCGACGACGACCTCACCGACGCCCCCGAAGACGCCTTCTTTTCTCGCCGAAGCGGCATCCAGTCCGTCGTCTTCACCGCCGAAGAGGGCCCCTACGTCTTCATCCTGAGCTGCGACACCGATCACTGCGAACGCCAGGATCTCATCGAGATGGCCACGACGATCGCAGCCGAGCATTGAATCCCGCAGAACCCCTTACCCTCGATATCAGTCGTCGTTGCGCGTACTTGTTTTCTACGCGCCGCGCCGCGCCGCGCTTTTCAGCGGCGCCTTTGGTCACCCCATCTGATGGCGCGCTTTTTAAGCCGAGGGTGGGGATCGGACTCACGTCCGCACACGAATCTGATTCGCTTCCACTACCCACAGCGAACCCTCTTCGAACTCATCCTCAATCTGGGGAATGATCTTCCGAATCAGCTTCAATATCGTATTTTTGTCCTGTCGCTCGATCCGAAGAACGATGAATCCCGGATAATCTTCGGGAGGATAGGCCCGAATGTCCCCGAAGTCCGTATCCAGGGTGACGAGAATTCGGTTCTCCCTGTTTATGACCTCCGCTATCTCGGCATCGGGAGCACCTCCCATCGCCTCGTTCACGACTGTCGTTGCCTCGTGACCTTCGCTCTTAAACTCCGATGCTACTTCGCGGGGAAGATTCTCATCGAGCTTAAAGCGCATCACGTCCCCGTGGGCCGTTGGCGAATCGGGACAATCCGCTCCCGTGACAACTGGGCTGCATACGCCATCGCCGCTCGAATGTCCTCGTCCGTTAGAGAGGGATAGCTATCGAGAAGCTCCTCCGTCGATACTCCGGCCGCGAGATTGTCCAGGACCACCGCAACGGGTATCCGCGTGTTTCGGATACAAGCTCTGCCATGGCACACGTGGGGATCGACGGTGATATGTTGTTGCCACTGCATCATCTGACTCCGGAAAATGGGAGTGGTCGGTGTTTCGCCACCCCAATATTAACACAATGGCGTTGGGAGCGAACCTCATCCCCGCCTTCCCTGCGGTCGGACTCACGCCGGCCCGAGGCAACTCAACGCCCCGATCCCGGCCCTCCCTGCGGTCAGACCGGGTCACCACAGGCCTCGGCAAACTACGCCTCGGCGGCGGGTAAACTACAGGCACCCGCAACGGCCACGCTCCCGCAATCCCGAGCCTCAACAACCTCTCGCCGTCATCGAAGGTCGCCGTTGCGCGTACTTGCTGTTTACGCGCCGCGCCGCGCTTTTCAGCGGCGCCTTTGGTCACCCCATCTGACGGCGCGCCGTCCGCGCCGAGGGTGGGGATTGGATCTCACGACCCAAACACCTCCACCAACTTCTCACTGACCAACTCCGGGCAATCGCGCTGCACCCAGTGCGACGCCTCCTCCACCCAGTGGATCTGGGCGTCGCGGCAGCGGGCCGTCGAGGGCTCGACGGTGGAGCGATCCAGCGCCTTGTCGTCGACGCCCCAGATCACCGTCGTAGGAACAGTGATCTCCTTTGACTCCTCGCCATCTCCGTCGAACATCGCCCTACGGGCTGCCCGGTAATAGCTGAGCATCGAGCGCACCGCTCCGTCCTGGCTCCAGGCTTCCTTATAGGCCTCGATCTCCTCGTCGCTAAACGCCCCTTCTCGCCCCAGGCGAAGCGCCGTCTCCAGAAATCGGAAATTTCCCGCCCGGGCTGTCGCCTCCGACAGATGGGGAATCTGAAAAAAGGCGATATACCAGCTTCGCAACATCTGACGGACGTTGCGAAAGCTCAACTCCTCCATCATCACCGTCGGATGCGGGCAGTTGAGGATCGTCGCCGTCTTCCAGCGCTCCGGGCGATGCTCGGCGAGCCACCAGGTGATGGCGCCGCCCCAGTCGTGGCCCACCAGATGGGCCTTTTCGACGCCTACGGCATCCAAAACGTCGACGATATCCTGGCCCAACTCCGAAAGCTGATAGTCGTCGATATCGCCCGGTTTTTCACTTCGGTTGTAGCCGCGCTGATCGGGGATGATCAGCCGATAACCCGCCTCGACGAGAGGTCGGATCTGGCGTGCCCAGCCGAGCCACATATCCGGAAATCCGTGGAGCATGACCACCGGTTCGCCATCCTCCGGACCGGCCACGGCGCCGAAGAGGAGAATATCCCGGGTATAAAAGGCCCGAAACTCTACCAGATCCTCGACGCCCCCGGCGCGGGCCTGCGCTTCGTGGACCTCGCGCTGCGGGATGCAGCGAATGGGTTGAACCTTCTCTTCCGGCTGGGGAAGCGATGAGGTCACGACGACTCCTCGTTTCGAAGCTCGACCAGGATCTGGCGGGCCCGATGGACCTTCACCTCGTCCTCGTCGATGAGCCGCGAGACCACCTCTTCGAGCTCCTCCTCCGTGGCCCCTGCCGTCGCGGCCACGCTACGGGCGTGCAGCGACATATGGCCGCGCTGAATGCCCTCCGTGGCCAACGCCTTTAGGGCGCCCATATTCTGCGCAAGGCCCACGGCCCCCATGACCTCCGCCAACTCGTCGGCTCCGTCGACGCGCAAGATCTTATGTGCCAATTGCACCGTCGGATGCAGCCGTATCGGCCCCCCAACGGTGCCCACGGCCATCGGCAACTCGAGCTCTCCCACCAGGTGATCGCCGTCGACCTCCCAGGTCGCCATGGGCTTATATCCCTCACCACGGCCGCAATAGGCGTGCGCTCCGGCCTCGATGGCTCGCCAGTCGTTGCCCGTCGCTACGCAGACGGCGCCGATGCCGTTCATAATTCCCTTGTTATGCGTTGCAGCCCGGTAGGGATCGCTGGCCGCAAATTCACTGGCCAGCGCAATTCCCTCGGCAACCTCCATACCGTCAAAGGACTTCCACTTCAGATGCTCCACGGGAATCCTGCAGGTGGCGCGGACCTTTCTTCGGTCCGCCAGATTGCTCAAGATCCGCAGAAATACCCGGCCTCCCGTCAATTCCTCGATCGACGGCGCGAGCCCCTCGGCGACGGTATTGATCAGATTGGCCCCCATGGCATCGCAGGTATCGTAGAGCACGTGCACCACCAACATTCGCCGGTAGTCCCCCTCGTCGAGCAAGCGCACCTCCAGATCCCGCACGCCGCCGCCGCGCTCCACCATCTTCGGGTGCAGACTGTCCGCCTCGGCCATCAGCCTCGGCTTCGCCTCCAGGAGCGCCTTCTCGGCGGCTCCCCAGTCCTCACAGCCCACCACCTGGACCTGTCCGATCATCGTCGACCCCTCACAGCGGGCCTCGAATCCCCCGGAGCGGCGCACGATCTTGGCCACATGACTGACGGCGGCGATGATGCTCGGCTCCTCCACCGCCATGGGCACCAGGTAGTCCTTGGCGTTGATCACGAAATTCAGCCCCAGCCCCAGCGGCAACTCCAGCACGCCGATGGTATTTTCCACCATCTGATTGGCCATCTCGGCGTCCAACCCCGCGCTTCGACCGCGCAACAGGGCAGCGTCCTGTTCGTCAATCACCCCCCGTTCCATCAATAGGGACAGCCGCTCCGACAGAGACATTCGATAAAAGGCGGCAATACGGCTCGACGGACGCTCCTCGAGTTCGGCCGACACTGCGCGATCATTCGGCGAGCTTTCCTCACAGGTATGTAGCATCTCTTCATCCATTTGCTGACGTCACAAAAGTCGAAGCTATCGACTTCCGTCTCAATATTGGTCGCTAATCGTGGCCCTGACGAGCACCGACGGCAACCTCGGATCGACGACCGGTGACCAGGCTCGCCGAACGGTCTCCACCGGCGATGAGCCGTCATCGTCTACGGGCGGACCCACACCTGGCCGTCGACAATCTTCACCTCGTAGGTCTGCACCGGAGCGCATCGTTGGTTGCAGCGCCCCGTCTGAAGGTCGAATTGATATTGATGATGAGGACAGATGATCTTTCCCTGAAATAGAACTCCCCACTTCATGGACCTATTTTTGTGGGGGCAGATCTCGTCGACGGCAAAGATCTCGTCTCCGCTGCGACAGACCAGCACTCCCCGGCCGTCGACCTTGACGCGCCGCGGCATCTGCTCCGGAACTTCGTCGACGGTGCACACCCGCTCGAAGCCCTCCAGGTGCTCTTCTGTGAGTTCATCGCTCATCGTCGATCCGTTTCCGAGGTGAAGGCGAGGTCAAGAGGTTCCGAGGTGAGGGCGAGGTCACGGGGCTCGCAACGCACGTCCCCCGGGCTCTCAAACTGCGATCACCCGGGGCTACCATTGCTTACCGACGACATCTGCTACCCAACACCCAACACTAACCACCCAACACCCACCACCTGCCGTCAATACAACTTCGTGACCTCAATTCCCCGATAGTAGTGATTGAGGATCTCCTCGAAGTCGTGTCCCGCCTCGGCCATCCCTATGGCTCCGGTCTGACACATGCC
>SLPW01000550.1 GCA_007131755.1 Myxococcales bacterium
CCGAAGAATGCCTGGGTGACCGTGGTGGTCTTCGCCGACTTTCAATGTCCCTTCTGTGCGCAGTTGGCGGCGACCCTGGCGTCGGTGAACGAGGCCTTTTCCGACGACACGGTGCGCCTGGTCTTCAAGCATCACCCGTTGGAGATTCACGACGGAGCTCGAATGGCCGCGCTGGCCGCGGAGGCGGCACGGGAACAAAATCTATTCTGGGAGATGCACGATGGGCTCTTCGACGACTTCGCCCGACTCTCTGCCGACGATCCCGAATGGGCAGTGGTGAAGATCGCCGAAAAGGTGGGCGTCGACGTGGAACAGTTGAAGGTGGATATGGAGCGCGACGAGATCGTCCGCCGCGTTGAAGACGACCTTCGCCTGGCCGAGAAGTTGGGGCTGCAAGGTGTGCCCGCCGTCTACGTCAACGGTGGACTCATCCCCGGCGTTCAATCTCCTGAGACCTATGTGCTCACCATCGTCGAGGTGCGGACAATCCTCGAGGAGAGCGTGGCTCGCGACGAAATCGGGCCCCACCAGGTCTACCGAAAGAGTGTGGAGACCTTGTATTCGCAGCCCTGATCAGAGCAAGAAGGCCACGGTGAGGCCGACGGCGAAGATCGGAAGAAGGCCGAGGCTGATATAGAGTCCGAGACGGCGCGAGCCGATGGCCGTGGCCAGCCCGGCCTTGACGAGGCTATTGGCCAAAATGGCAATGATGATGGATTGAGTGGCCACCGACGCCGTCAATTCTCCGACGTTTTCCATGCGGGCTACGGCGAGGCTGATGGCGTTGGTCTCGGCCAGCCCGCCGAAGACGGCGGCCACGTAGATCGCTCCGCCGCCGTACATCTCCTGTAGAAAATTGGCCACGCCGATAATCACCATCAAAAGAACGGCGAATTTCAACGCCGGCACCAACTCGAAGGGGTTTCGCACCTGTAGTTGCGGCTCTTCGCTCTTCGTTGTGTCTTCGTCTTCTTCGTCGTCGCTTGCGGCAGCGCTTCGATCGGCCTCTTCTCCAATCTCGGTGGACAGAAGCTCCTGTTTGTCCTTTGTGGCCTTTCCGGCCATATACCGCGCCAGAACCAGCCACATGCCACCGGCGATCAACGAGCCCGGAATGGCCATGGCCACAAAGGGAATCCACAGAGAGCCGATGAGCGACAGATTGATGACCCCCACGGCGACGGTGACGCGGACGAACATAAACGCCGTGGCGAGCATGATGGCAAATGCCGCCGACAACAGGATGGTCCGCGAGTCGGGGTAGCGGCGTACCTGGCGGGCCATGGCAAGGGTCACGGCCGTGCTGGAGGCCATGCCGCCCAGGATCCCCGTCAGCGCAAGGCCGCGGCGCGCCCCCATGAATCGGATCGCGAAATAGGCCAGAAAGCTGATGCCGCTGATGAGAACCACAAGCAGCCAGATCTCGCGCGGATTGTAGATTCCCCAGGGATCGACGGGCTGGTTGGGCAGAAGGGGCAAAAGCACCACCGTGACCAGCAAGAACTTCATGGTCGAGATGATCTCTGCCGGGGTCAGAAGCTGGACGAAGCGGCTGGTATAGCGCTTTAGCGACAGAACGGCGGCCACGATGACGGCCAGACTGGCGGCGAAGAAGGGATTCGAGGGCACCAGCACGCCGATGAGAAAGACCACCATCGCCGACACCTGGGTGGTGATCCCCACCTCGTGTTCCGTCGCCCGCCGCTCATGCCAGAAGAAGGCCACCAGAAGGCCCACGTAGCCGAAGCCCACCACGTATACCAGCCCGGAGAGGACATCTTCGGCCAGCACGGCCACGGTGCCCATCAAGGCCGCCAGGGCGAAGGTGCGCACCCCCACGGAGCCAAAGGGGCTCTCCGGCTCCCGGTGGCTCTGGCGCTCCAGTCCGATCAGCCCGCCCAGCGCGAGGCTGATGACGACGGATCGAATCAGGGTCCAGTCCAGGGGGGTCGCTTCCACGTTCGCAGCCTCCAAAATAGCAAAGGGGAACCAGGGGGCTGTAATTGATGATGACACCGAAGAGGCAGGATGGCCAGAAATGCTTTGTTGGGCTCGGGCTCGGTCTCGGTGTCGTGCTCGGTCTCGGTCTCGATCTCGGTGTCGGTCTCGATCTCGGTGTCGGTCTCGGTCTCGATCTCGGTGTCGTGCTCGGTCTCGATCTCGGTGTCGGTCTCGATCTCGTGCTCGGGCTCGGTGTCGTGCTCGTGCTCGTGCTCGTGCTCGTGCTCGGTCTCGGTGTCGATCTCGGTCTCGGTGTCGTGCTCGTACTCGGTGTCGTGCTCGTGCTCGATCTCGGTCTCGGTGTCGATCTCGGTCTCGGTGTCGTGCTCGTACTCGGTGTCGTGCTCGTGCTCGATCTCGGTCTCGGCCTCGGTGTCGTGCTCGGTCTCGGTCTCGGTGTCGTGCTCGGTCTCGGTCTCGGTCTCGGTGTCGTGGTCGGTCTCGGCCTCGGTCTCGGCCTCGGTCTCGGTCTCGGTCTCGGTCGTGGACTGGTGCGAGGTTTGCGGCGCTGCCCAGACCCCGGCGGCCTTGAGCCGCCGGTGAATCAGACTGGAGAGCTAGCCGTTGAGCAGCCATCTCAATACGTGATACACCGGGAGTACACAGGGTAATGACAACGCCACTTCCGCGACAAAATTGCCGTGATTCACCATAAAAAAAATAGGCGCCTGAACCGATGGTGGGCGATCTGGCTGATCGGCCTCTTGTTGATGCCGGCCGTGGCATCCGGCGAAGAAGAGCCAGACGTCGCAGACGATGAAGAGCGCCAGTGCCAGGTGCGTGAAGTCGAGGGGGGGATTCACTGTGTCCATGAAGACGGACAGGTGGAGTGGGAGCGCATTCACCCCTCGCTGTGGAGGCACGAAGAATTATATCTGGACAGCGCTGTGGATCCCGCCGACGTGGGTCTCGATGCGGAGTTGGAGGTGCCGCTGCCGGCGGGCCTGTATCCGGTGGGGGATCGCCATTTTTATACCGTATTTCGAGACCTGATAGAGGTCGATGAGCAGACGGGTAGAGTTGTCCGGCGCGTTCGATTCCCGGCTGCCATCGAGAAAGTAGAGGCCGTCGATGAAGAACGCCTTGAGGTGACTCTCGATGTGGAGAGGGACCGTTACGGCTCTAGCAATTATCAGTTCGAGCTCCTCTATTCGCTCGATGGTCCGGAGCCATCTCAGACGTTCTGGGGGATAGGGATCTGGACGTTCGCCAATACCTGGGATGCCGATTGGCTGGTGGTCGATCTCGAGGAGGATGAGTATGAGGAGGCGATCGAACGGCTGAAGGCGGCCTGGGAGGCCGATAGAACCAATCCCTTTTATGCCCAATTGTTGGGAGAGTGGCAGGAACGCGCCGGCGACGAGGAGGCGGCGGCGGGGTCCTATCTGGAGGCGGCTTCGGCGACGAAAGCGCCCTGGAAGGATCTAATGGCTGTGGCCACCCGTCTGGAATCGGCAGGGGCTTCAGATGCGGCGGACGAGGCGTTCGCAGCGGGGTTGGTGCGTATCGAGGAGATTGGAATCGCTCGAGAGCGCTTTTACTCGTTGGTCCTAATGGTGTTGGCCTTTATGACGCCTCAAGACGAAGATGCCCTCGCTTATGAGGCGATTCACGACGGGGATGCCGAGGAAGTTCACAGGCTGGCGTTGCGCCAGGCAGAGGCCTTTCCCTACGTGGAGTCCGGCCATCTTACCTGGTTCCGGCTCGCCGAGTGGATGGAAGAACAGGGGCGCCACGATCTGGCCGATGAGTGGAACCAGCGCGCGGAGGCGAACCAGGAGCGCACGGAGTTGCTCTTCGTCTCCGCGGTGCGCCGGGCTGACCGAGCATTGCTGGGCATGGGAGCATGTACGATCGCCGTCTTTATCCTGAGCCTCGTCATTGGCCTGCGAAGCGGAGCAGCCTGGCGACGACGTGAGGATGGCGAAGAGGATGCATCGAATTCAAAGAGTTGGCGCAACGTCTTTCGGCTGCGAGATGTTGTGGGGCTCTTCGTGCTCTACATGGGAATTTTCGTTTGTGCGCTGATAATGAGCACCAGCGTGGTGGCAATTGGTGAATTTGCAGGGGCGCCGATCAATGTCATTCAGGACAGTCTGGCAGCTCCGGACGTCGAGGAGTGGCTCGAAGAGTTGCATGAGAGTTCGGCACAGCAAGAATTGATAGCTCTGTCGAGAGAAGAGCGATCGGCACTTGCCGAGGGGGTTGCGCTTCCCGAAAGAGAGTCGGTCCATGACTTGATCGCCGAGGCGGTCTATGCCGATGCCCGCCAGGATCAGTGGGATCAGTTGCGAAGCGGCAGGCTTCCCAATGCCTTCGCTCAGGCCAATACGGTCGGCATGGAAGCAGGGCCGGCACCAGACGGGGAGAAACTGCACCTGATCTGGGTGCTATTCGGGCTGACCGGTCTGGGGATCATCATCGCATTCGGTATGGTGGTGGGACGGTTCTTGCCGGGCTTGACCCGCTGGGCACTGCGAATCATCCCCGGAGGGCCGGCCAGCCTCGCTCCCCTGGGGGCTCTTATGCTTCTGGCCGTAGTGGCAGGCTTCCTCGCTCTGGCGGGACTGGACTCCCTGTTGCACAACCTGGCCTCGCCGGCCTTTCCCCTTTATTTCGGTCTCGGGGAGTTGGGCTCCTACGGTGATTTGAGTCAACCCTCCAGAGGGTGGGTTGGGGTTGTCTTTGCTGCCGTGGCGCTCTTGCAGGTATGGGCCGTATTTCGGGAAATAAAGGCGGAGAGACAGGAGCGCGACGCTCGGGCCGAAGACGAGACGACGTAATTTCTTCAACCCCCTCGGCAGCGGCATTTCGCTATTCGGCAGCACTTCTAAAAAGACACTCTCTCTGGTCTCCGCAAGAGAGATAGGAGCGGGGATGGTACAGCTTCGCTATCACTTTCAGAGGTGAGCGTCGGCGATAGAGCCCGAGAGCGCTGGGCGACGAAGACCCTGTCGTGCTTGCCTCACTCGATCCGGAGCGAGCCCCGAATTGAGCGGTGGGGGGAGTTTTTGGAGCCGATGCCATCCCTCGGCGCCGCGACGAGCGATAGCGAGATCAAAGCGCTGGCATCGCAGATAGTCAGTGCCCCGTATGTGGAGTGCCGCCCCTATCGTGTTCGTGTAAAGACGGATTGAGGAGCTGTGGAGCCGGTGACATCCTGTCATCGCATCCCTCAGACGATGAGCTGGGGGGCTATCGCTTTCGGTGGGTCCACCATCGAAGAAATTCGCCGCCAGCAGTGCGCCGGCCTACCTCCCCCGAGTCCGGGGAGGGGACCATCGAGGCTTCGATGGACGTTGTGTAGCCTGAGGCGAAAACCTGGGTCGTCATTGGGGCACGGAGGTCTCCTCCCCGGATCCGGGGGAGGTGCCGAGCACGTTGTTCAGTGGGAGGCGGAGGGGGCGTGCGTGGGGCAAATGATATTCGAAGCTTAGCCGCACGCCCATCACGGGCCGAAGGCCGCGTGGCTATTCATGTCGGCCGCAAACGCCGCGGCCGAAATCCTCGGCAGCCAGGGCTTGCCTGCGGTTGGCGAATCGTGAGCGATGACCAGCCGCCAAAGGGGAGAGTGAGCCGGTTCGTGGGATTTTTCGTGGGCCCGAAAGCAGCGCCGCCTCGCTCCGGGAGAGAGCGAGGCGGCGCGGTCTTCTGGTGAGGTGTAGATCAGGACGTGGTGACCTCGATCTTTCGGGGCACGGCGTCCTCGGCCTTGGGGAGGGTCAGGTGGAGGACGCCGTCGTTGAATTCGGCGCTGATATTGGACTGGTCGATGTGGCGTCCCAGGCGGAACTGGCGCATGAAGTGACCGGTGCGATACTCGGTGTACAGAGGCTGCCAGTTGTCCTGTAGTCCGGTGTCGACGAGCCCCGTCAGGGTCAGGGTATTTTCCCGAAGATCGATCTCGATATCGTCGGCGTTGGTGCCGGGAAGGTCGGCGACGACCATCAGCGCCTTGTCGGTCTCGTAGATATCGACGTCGGGTTTGAAGTAGGTCCCCTCGCGGGTTCCCTCGCCACCTTGAAGTTCCTCTTTCTGGCGAGTCTGAAGCTCTCCGCCTTCATGGGAAGTGTGCTGTGTCATGGGATACCTCCTTTTGGAATGGCCATCCATCAATCGTGTCTCCGTGCTCTATGCCCCGCTGGGTTCGGGCAGGCAGCCCGAATGCGGCCAGGCTGGCCGCGCTCCCGGGGGACCGGATTTACTCAGCGGACCTCGATGCGTCGCGGCGTCGCCTCCTCGGCGCGGGGAGCGAAGATGTCCAGGATGCCCTGTTCGTAGTGGGCGTGGACCTTGTCCGGGTTGACGGGCTCCGGAAGGTTGACGGCACGGCGAAATTGCCCGCCCTCGCGTTCGCGACGGTGGTAGTTGGCGTTTTCGTCGACGTCTTCCAGGGTCCGCTCGCCACGGATGACGAGCTGATCGCGCTTGCAACTGATGTCCAGGCTGTCCTTGTCGACGCCGGGCATCTCGGCGCGGATGCGGAATCCCTCCCCGTTGTCGTAGATATTGACC
>SLPW01000097.1 GCA_007131755.1 Myxococcales bacterium
GGGCCGGGGCCGGGGAGTGGACCTCCCGGCTGGAAGACGTTGTGGAAAGGTTTTCGCAAGTTACGCCAGCGGCACCAGGGCTACTTGATGGCCCTGCGAAGATCTGGGCAACGTTGAGGCCTGGGCCCGGGCCCGGGGAACTGCTACCGACGGGCTCCGATCACACCCTCCCCCTCGACGAGGTTGGACCGCTGCCTCGGTACGTGCTATTTGTTTTCGTCGGATTGATGGACCGATCGCGACGTGTGGAGACAGCCCCATGGCCTCCTCGAACGACTACAGCCCCGACGACATACGCGCCCTTATCCGTGACGCCGGATTGCGCTGTACCGACTCTCGGGCCACCGTCCTCTCCCTTCTGGTGGAGGCCACCAGTCCTGTGAGCCACGCCGATCTATCGGAAGAGCTCGTCCCCGAGGGCTACGATCAGGCCACCATCTATCGCAACCTCACGGACCTGACCGAGGCGGGACTGCTCATTCGCCTCGACCTGGGCGACCACATCTGGCGCTTCGAATATCGCGGCCAGCAGGCTCATCCCGAAGATCATTCCCACTTCGTGTGCACCGATTGCGGAGAGGTCAGTTGCCTGGCTCCTGTCGAGCTGAGCTTCAGCGGCGAAGACAGCACCTCTCCGGTGGGCAAGGTCGATGAAGTATTCATCAAGGGACGCTGCGTAGAGTGTTCGTAACGCCCTTTGTCGTAGTTCGGAGTGCAGGAAGCGATGAAGCATATCCCCTATGCCATCACCCTGCTGATCAGTTCGTCGCTGCTCTTCGTCGTCCAACCAATGGTGGGCAAGATGGTCCAGCCCGTGCTGGGCGGCACGCCGGCGGTGTGGAATACGGCGATGGTCTTTTTTCAGGCCCTGCTGCTCGGCGGGTATCTCTATGCACACCTGACCACGAAGTGGTTGGGCACCCGCCGCCAGGCCGTCTTCCACCTTGTCGTCCTCGCCATTGGACTCCTCTTCTTACCCGTTGGCTTTGAGGCCCCCTCGGATCCGGCGTCCCTGGAATCTCCGGCAATTTGGTTGTTGGGCACTCTTCTCATCGGCGTGGGCTGGCCCTTTTTCGTCGTCTCCACGAGCGCCCCGCTGCTCCAGAAGTGGTTCTCCACCATTGATCACCGCGACGCGGCAGATCCCTACTTTTTGTACGCCGCCAGCAATGTGGGTAGCGTCTTCGCCCTGTTGGCTTACCCCTTTCTCATCGAGCCGCGAATCGGCCTCCACACCCAGACGGTGCTGTGGACGGTGGCCTACGGCATCCTCTGTGCCAGCGTGGCGGCCTGCGCTTTCATCCTCTGGAAGTCTCCGCCGCCCAGTGACGAACCCGGGCCCGGTGAGGCTCCGCCGGCGAGCAAGACCCCGTTGACCTGGCAGCGCCGCGGACGCTGGATCATCTGGGCTTTTATTCCGTCGAGTATGATGCTCGGGGTGACGACCTTCATCACCACCGATATCGCCCCGATGCCGCTGTTGTGGATCCCCCCGCTTGCCGTCTTCTTGATCTCTTTCATCATCGTTTTTGCCCGACGCCAATTCATCCCACTGAACTTCTGGCTGATCCTCTTTCCCGTCTTCCTCGTCGCCCTGGCCACCCTGTATCTGACGAATTCCCCGGGCCCGCTCTGGTTTATCACCCTCATCAACTTCGTGGGCCTCTTCATCTTTTGCATGGTCTTCCACGGACTTCTGGCCGCTGACCGCCCGCACACCGAATTTCTCACCGAATTTTATCTGTGGATGTCCTTCGGCGGAATGCTCGGCGGAGTATTCAACGCCCTAATAGCCCCGCTGATCTTCAATCAACTTCTGGAGTACCCGACCCTACTCGTGGTTGCGGCTCTGATGTTTCCCGTCGAGGCATACCGCCGAAAATGGGTGCAGAGATCTCTGGTGCTCTCACTGGCCGCGGGGCTAGTCTTCTGTCTATTCCCGGCCTTGCGAACACTCGACGTTTCGACCATCGGTTTTTCCTTTCTCCTGGCCTGCCTCGTCGGCTTCGCCCTGGCGATCGTCTTCACCCTCTTTCTGCAGCGCTGGATCCCCCGGGTCCTGGCGGGACTGCTGCTGGCGGTCACCATTTATCAGGCCCAGCCCGCCGCTCATCACCTCCATGTGGAGCGCAGCTTTTTCGGAACTCACGTCGTCATTCACTACGGAGAGGCAAATGTCCACGGACTTCTGCACGGAAACACCGTCCACGGACTTCAATTTCGCGACGAGGGGCTGAGTCACCTGCCCGCCTCCTATCACCACTCGCGTGGTCCCATCGGACAGGTCTTCCAGCGCCTGGGCACCCGTACGGAGCGCCACCCCGTGGCCGTCGCCGGCCTCGGCTCCGGAGCCCTCGCCGCCTATGCCGTCCCGGACCAGGAGTTCGACTTCTACGAGATCGATCCCGTCGTCAAAGAGATCGCCTCTACGCCGGAGTACTTCACCTATCTGAGCGACTGTCGCGGCGAGTGTTCGGTGATCCTCGGGGATGCCCGCCTGCAGCTCGAAGCGGCGCCAGACGAGCGCTACGAGCTCATCATCATGGACGCCTACAGCTCCACGGCGGTACCGGTCCATCTGCTCACCCGGGAGGCCGTCGAGACCTACCTGCAGAAACTTCGCCCCGATGGCATCCTCGCCTTCCAGATCTCGAACCGCTTTCTGGATCTGGAGCCCCCGCTGACCCAGATCGCCGAGGAGCTGGGCCTGGAGTCACGGGTTCAGCACCACAATATCGCCACCGCCGACCCCCGCTGGGCCTTTCTCGGCGAGTCCTCCGACTGGGTGATCATGGCCCGCGATCGCCAGGCGCTGGGCACGTTAGCCTATGACGATCGCTGGCTGGACCTGGAACCCCTGGAGGGCATGAGAACCTGGACCGATGACTACGCCAACGTCATGCGGTTCTACAGATTTTGACGATCCCTGATGCACTACGCCCTCTATGCCCTGACACTTCTCATCAGCTCGGCGCTTCTCTTCGTCGTCCAGCCCATGGTGGCGAAGATGATCCAGCCCGTTCTGGGCGGCACTCCGGCGGTGTGGAATACGGCGGTGGTCTTCTTTCAGGCCACCTTGCTCGTGGGATATCTCTATGCCCATTTGAGCGTAAAATGGCTCGGCACGCGCCGTCAGGCAATCCTCCATCTGGCGGTCCTCGCCATTGGCGTCGCTTTCTTGCCCGTCGCCTTCGACGCTCCCGCAGACACGACGGTGCTGGAGGCGCCGACGTTCTGGTTGCTGGCCACTCTTGCCCTCGGCGTGGGCTGGCCCGTCTTCGCCGTCTCCACCAGCGCTCCCCTACTTCAGAAGTGGTTTTCCACGGTCCGTCACTGGCGCGCAGCCGATCCTTATCATCTCTACGCCGCCAGTAACGCCGGCAGTATTCTGGCCCTGGCTGCCTATCCCCTGTTTCTGGAGCCCCGCCTGGGGCTGAGGGCACAATCGGCGATGTGGATGGCCGCCTATCTCGTGCTCTTCGCTTGCATGGCGGTATGCGCCGCCCTGCTGTGGCGCTCCGAACCCCGCCGTGAAGACGCCACGGACGCAGAAGAGCCCCCGGCGGCTCATCTCGAGGTGAGCTGGCGTCGTCGCGCGCGCTGGGTCTTATGGGCCTTCATTCCCTCGGGGATGATGCTCGCCGTCACGACCTACGTCACCACCGACGTCGCCCCGGTTCCCCTGTTGTGGATTCCACCGCTAGCCATCTACCTATTGTCGTTCATGGCCGCCTTCGCGCGCCATCGCCCCGTGGGGGCGAAGTGGTGGACCGCGCTGAGCGCTCCCGTATTGGCTTTGACCTGCCTGTTTTTGATCGCCGACGTCACCGAGCCGCTGCGGCTTGTGACGGCCGTGCACTTCGCCGCATTATTCGTCTTCTCCATGGCCTTTCACAGCCTCCTGGCCGACGATCGTCCCCACACAGAAGACCTGACCGAATTCTATCTATGGATAGCCATCGGCGGTGTTCTGGGGGGGCTATTCAGCGCCATCGCCGCCCCGCTGCTCTTCGATCGCCTGCTGGAATGGGCCTTTTTGCTCTTCGCCGCTGCCGTGGCCATTCCCTCGGCCATGATTCGCCAGATTGCCGTCCACCGAGCGGTGACGGTGACCATCGCCGTCGCCGGAGGGATCGCCGCCTACCTGGCCATTCCATCGGACATCACCTTCTCCAATCTATTGTTACCGGCCTCCATCCTCGCCGGTATCTCCGCCTGCCTGGCCATTCATCTGCGGCTTCACCGCTTCAGCCCGCTGGTCCTGGGAGGACTGGTCGCCCTCGTCGTGGTCCTGCAGACGCAGCCCTCGGACCGTGAGGTCCACTCCGATCGCAGCTTTTTCGGCACCCACAGGGTGGTACAAACCTCGACGGGCAGCCACCATGTGCTCTATCACGGCACCACCATCCACGGCGCGCAGGCCCGCCACGACGACTTTCGCTCCGTTCCCCTCACCTATTACTATTACGATGGCCCGCTGGGACAGATCTTCGATGAGCTCCGCCGACGCCAACAGCGGCATCCCGTCGCTGCCGTAGGACTCGGTGTCGGCTCCGTAATCACCTATCTTCAGCCGGACCAACGGATGGATATCTTCGAGATCGATCCTGCCGTCTATCAGATCGCCTCCGACACCGAACTATTCACCTATCTCGACGACTGCCCGGGGCAGTGCCAGGTGACCATCGGCGACGGAAGGCTTCAGTTGGCGGCGGCCGACGAAGATCGATACGAGCTCATCGTCCTCGATGCGTACAGCTCGGCGGCCATCCCCGTACACCTTCTGACCCGTCAGGCGCTGCAGACCTACTTTCGTGCCCTTCGCCCCGACGGGCTTGTGGCCATCCACATCTCGAGTCCCTACCTCGATCTGGCACCTCCTATCGCCGCTGCCGCTCACCAATTGGGATTGGAGGTCCGAATTCAGGAACACCGGGTGGAAGAAGACGACCCTGTCTACAACCTCTTCGTCGACTCCTCGAGATGGATGGTGCTGGCCACCTCGGAGGCGGCTCTCGGCGAGCTTGCGACAGACGAGCGGTGGCGCGAGTTAGCCGACACCGACGACGTAGCCCCCTGGACCGACGACTATGCAAATATCCTAGACGTGGTGATGTGGTGAATTTGAGGATTAGAAGAAAATCGGGACTTCCGACTCTTCTTCTTCCTCCTCCTCGTCGCCACCGGAGAGATCGATCCAGCCCGAATCCTCCTCTTCCTCTTCTTCGGCCACTTCTTCCGTGGAGTCGGGCTGTGTCGGTGTCGGCGTCGGCGTCGGCGTAGACGGGGTGGGCTCCGGGGTCGGATCGGGACGGGAACCTCCCGAAGAACCTCCGCCGGACCCGGAGCCGCTGCGATCGGTGCCCGACGACGCGCGCCCCCCTCCACTGGAAGTCGTCGTCTCGTCGCGTCCCGCCACGGCGTCCGGCTCTTCCTCTTCGCTGGGCTCCAACTCCAGGACCAACTCCGCAGAAGTCTCTGCGTCAATACGCCCCTCGAACGGCTCGTATCCTTCGGCCTCGAGACGCAACACTGCCTCCTCTTCGAATTTCACCTTCTGCGGAGTTTCTCCAATCTCTTCGTCGTCCACGAAGACCGTGGCCGTCAGCTCTTCGTCTTCCACTTGCACAAGAATCTCGTGGTACTCCACTTCCTGCGTATCTTGCTCGTCGTCGACGTCGGTCGTCTCATCCTGATCCTGTTGCGCCGCCACCGCGTCTTCAGTGGGCTCGTCGACGACCTCGTCCTCACCTCCCAGGACCAACACTCCGGCGACGATCCCGATGGCGACGACGGCCAAAATCGCTGCTCCGGCGATCATCCTCTTGCTGCCCGACGATCCCTGGTTGTCCCATTCTCCCGTAGGGGTGGTCAGCCGGTTTGCGTTGAGCTCGGCATATTGCCTTTCGATGTTGGGATCCGTGCCGGACGGCGATTCCGCCTGCATCTCTCCCGTGGAATCGACGGGATGGCGTGGAGAGCCTACAGCGGGATTCCTGGCCGTCGGTGCCATCGAGGCCGCGCCGGGGGCCCCGGGAATCGGAGGAAGTCTGTCCGTACCGCTGCCCGAACCGGGGATGGGCGTCAACGTCGCCTCCACCTCATCGAGAGGCTCCAGGGCGTCTTCGTCGAGCATCATCGTCGGGATGCCGTCGTATTCTACGGTCTGCTTTTGCTGTTGAGCCACCCGGGCAGGACCGATATCGGCTCGCGGCATCCAGCCGCCGCTATTGTCCGCCAAGTACAGCGGCCGCCCGTCGAGACTGTTGTCGTCCAGCGCCTTCAGGTGGGCGATGACCTCGTCGGCGGCGCCGTAGCGCCGACGGCGATCCTTATCCAGACAGCGCCGGATGATTGGACCCAACCGCGAGTCCAACACCGGTTGAGGGATATCCACCGGCTCCTCGCTGACCTGCTGGCGCAGCACCTCCCAACGGCCTGAGCCCGAGTACACGCTGTCGCCGGTCAACATCTCCACGGCGATCAGCCCCAGAGCATA
>SLPW01000113.1 GCA_007131755.1 Myxococcales bacterium
GCGAGCTTCCCTGGGGAGGCACCATCGAGCACGGAGAGTCGGTCGAGGCCTTTTCGTCGAGCACCGTGGACTGCGGAGAGGAGTGCGCAAGTGAGACCCGTCACTGCAGCTACGGGGAGTTGGACGGCCAATATACCAATGAGACGTGCACCGAGGTGTGCCACGACTGCGATGCGGAGACCCTTAGCTGGAGCGCCCACGGATGTCAGGCCTGGTTTCCCCCCACAACTCATGGCGAGTCGGTGACGAGGAGCAATGAAGAGACGGGGCGAACAGGAGAGGCGACCTATCAGTGCGATGACGGAGATTGGGTCTATCAGAGCTCTACGTGCAGCGGAGCATCCTGTGATCTTCCCTGGGGCGGATCGATTGACCACGGTCAGAGCGTGACGGCCTACCAGTCGAGTTCCGTGGCCTGTGGCGAGGGCTGTGTGTCCGAGCTCAGGAGTTGCAGCTACGGAAATCTGACGGGAAGCTATACCAATCAGAGCTGCACCGAAATCTGTCAAAGTTGCTCAACCGAGACCCTTTCCTGGGGCGCCGATGGCTGTGAGGCTACCTTCGGGGCCGCTGCTCACGGCGAGGTGCATACGGAGCAAAATACCACTTCGGGCCGAATAGGTGAGGCCACGTATAGTTGTCATGACGGATCGTGGAATTTTAATTCCGGAACCTGCGGTGGGGCCCCCTGTGATCTTCCCTGGGGAGGCACGATCGATCATGGGGAGAGCGTGACCGCCTACCCGTCGGAATCCACGGATTGCGAGGAATTTTGTCCGAGCGAGGTCAGAGAGTGCAGCTTTGGGCAATTGCTGGGCGATCCGGACTACGACCATCAAAGCTGCTCGGTGGAAGTAGGTACGACCTGTCCGGATGGGTCGCTGTACGCCGGGTACCTCAACGGCAATCACTACTATACGTTGGAAAACGATCAGGGAGAATATACCTGGAATAGGGGAGTGATGACCTGGATCGAAACCTATGCAAATAGCCACACCGATGGACAGGCCAATACGTCCCTTCTTGCAGGATTGACCGATGCGGCGTCGCCATATTATGCAGCGCTGGCTTGCCATGACCTGGATGAGCACGGTCACTCCGACTGGTTTTTGCCCGCCAGAGAGGAGCTATATATGTTGTGGGAAAACCGGGACGCCATCGGAAATTTCAATGACCGTGGAGATCCTTATTTCGATGCCTATTGGTCGTCTACGGAATCGGATGCGGCGGCGGCTCACACCTTGTATTTCGATATCGGGCAAGACGTCGTTCAGACGAAGAACGCGCCCTTTTTCGTGCGCTGCATTCGCCGATAAAACGGCTGCGATGGGCGGTGGCTCGCCGAGTTCTGAGTGCACCGATGAGGGCCAGCAGGAACAGCATCAGGAGAGGGGGAGAGGTGGAAGCGCCGGCCGTGCTGGCACAGCCGCTGGCCTCGTCTTCACTTCCCGGCTTCGGGGAGTCGGTCTCGGCGTCGTCGGTTGACTGATCGTCGTCCTGGTCATCCTGGTCTTGATGGTTCTCGTCGGTGGGGTCGTCCTCGTCGGTGGGGTCGTCCTCGTTGTCAGATGCCGTGCGTTCGGGTCGGCTCTGGCCGATTTCAAACCAGGGATCTCCGTCTTCATCGTCGACGTTCAGGGCCCCGGCGAAATTGAGTTCGTCACGGGAGTTTCCCATAAAATCAACCCCGGGAAACCAATCTGTCTCATAGGCCGGGGCAGCATTGGCGAGGGGGCCATCGGGAAGTGGGGTCAGGCTAAGAGGGGGGCCCTGGGGTTCGAAGAAGCAATGGGTGTCCAGGTCGCAGACGACGTTGTTTTCGATCAGACCATCGGGATTGGCGCCGATGGCAGAGTGATCTCCGGGGGCAATGGCGTTGTTGACCAACACGTTTTCCCCGTCGGCAGACCAACCAGAGGCGTGAATGGCATTGCCCTGGTTACCAAAGACGGTGTTATGGGCCACGATCACCCCTTGTAGTGGCGCCCCGGCGTTGTGCTCGTAGATATGAATGCCGTAGGTGTGGCCGTCGGAGACGATATTATTGGTCACAATCGCCGGGCCCCCGCCGACGAGGATGCCTCCGCTGGTGCGAGAGGAAATGACGAGATTTCCGTCGATGACGGAGGGCGTCATTTCCGGATCGTGGCTTCCGTAGACCATGATGCCCGGCCCCTTGGTGTCGAAGATGGCGTTGTCGCGAATCGTGGCATTGGAGTCGACTTTGATCTGGATGCCATACCCGACGGACGGGGAGTCGAGGCCGTAGATGGTATTGCCCTCAATGCGCACGTCTGTCGTCTGACAATCGTCAGCCCCACTATGGCAGCCAAAATAGATGGCCGTCGTCTCCACATCGAAGATGGTATTGTCCAGGATATGGAGCCGCCGGGCGTTTTTGCCGGAAAAATTGGCGGACATGGTGACACCACCAGTCTTTTCAAAGTGGTTCTGTCGAATGGTGATGTCCCGGGTATCGTGAAACCGTATGGCGTGGGGCCCGGCGGTGCCGGGGAAATGGAGCCCTTCGAGGATGAGATGTTCGCTTTCGGAGCGAATTTCGATCGTATTGGCCCCGGTGCCGTAGTAGGAGAGTCGGGCCGGATCTTCGGGGTCGGCGGAGCGAATAATGATCGGTGCCCCTTGCGTGCCAGCCGCCCTGAGGTGACAGCTATCGTCGTGATCGCCAGGAGCCAACTCCAGGATGTCACCGGGTTCGGCGTCATTGGCGATGGAGCACCAATTCTGGTCTGTGGAAACCTCAATGAGATTGGCTCCAGCAGATCCGGAGATAATCATCATCGAAAAAATAAGAATAAGAAAAATAGAGTGCTTCATTGGTATGCTCGTGTGTCAGGGCCGACATCGGCAATGGATCAACCAGAGCATAACGGTCAGCGATGACGTTTTCGAGGGGTCATCTGGGTTCTCAGAGACTGATTGCCGATCAATACCGATACGTATTATCTAATTGAGGTCGCAGCATTCGCTTCTCGCGCGTAATATAATGGACGAGTGCAAGATCGTGCGAAGGAATCCCAATCAATGTGCCAGTTGGACAGCGAAAGGAATGTCATGAGAGCTCTCTCACCAATGGTCGTGGTAGTCACCCTCCTGGCCCTGATGGTCATTGCCCCGGCCTGCACCATGGGGCAGGCCCGAGCCCTGTTGATGGGAGAGCAGGATCCGGATTCACCGGAAGCGCAAGAGCGCAGGCAGTCGGTTTCCGTGCCGTCCGAGGAAGCGACGGCGATGAGCGACGCTGCCTTCTCCGACCTGACGCGCCAGGTGGAGGATGCGAATATGAGCAGCGACAAATTGGGGGTGATCTCCACGGCGGCGGCCTCCAATTATTTCCGGGCATATCAGGTGGAGCAGCTCGTGGGAATGCTGGATATGTCCGGCGACCGGGTAGAGGTGGTGGAGACCACGGCGCATCGCATATTGGACCTCGAGAACAGCCATATGATCCTGGACGCCTTGACCTTTGCGCAGGAGCGCAGCGAGGCCGAGGAGATTCTCCAGAATGTCGCAGAGGAGCGCGATCGAGAGCGTGCACGCATGGCGGAAGAAGAAAGTGAGCGAGAGCGTTCGCGCACGGCCTCCGCGGGAGATAGTGTGCGTGATCGTGCCTTACGAAGTGACACGTCGGACACGTCCCAGACGGAATCCTCCGGTGGTGATAGCTCGGCCTATTGCTGTCTGGGAGGAGCCTATAACGAGTGCGACGGTGCCCGGGCTGCCAGGGCCTGCGTAAACTACGGCATGTGCATCTTCGATTGCATGATGGGTGGAGGGCCCGGTTGCGAAGACGACTGTTTGGACGAGTATCCCCGGGTCGAACAGTGCCGCGCCGTGCCGTCGAAGAACCACCTGTGTGACGACTGAATTGAGAGTACCCCCACGGCAAAAAGCAAAGATCGTGTGGAATGATCCGACGATAACAATCGTGGCCTGGTTGCCGCTACTGCCGGTGGGATTGGTCATCCTGTCGTTCCTATTGCACCTCCTGGGTTTCGCCTGGGGGAGCGTGACGTCGAATTTCGTGTATATGAGCAATCTCGGAAAGGTGATCGCCTTTGTGATCGGGTGCATCGGCGTGCTCGTCGTGGCAAGCCTAATATTGCCGCCCATGCTGGCGGAACGCATGATGGAATATCCCGATGAATATCAGTGGACCTGGTCGATTCTAGTCGGCGTGGTGGCCGTTATGGTTGCTGGGATAATGAAGCTGTTGGTTCATCATCTGGGAAGGGTGATCTATATCAACAAGAGAAGTGGAAAGATTCGATTTTATAGTCTGGCGCGATTATTGCCGTGGTCGAAGAGCAGACACATCGACGAGGTAGAACCGCTGCGATTCAGAAAGGGGCGAGTCGACGTATGGGGGCTTGGAACGCTGGAGCCGCTGGAGGCGGGTACCCACACCACTGGCGGCGCGACGTATACATCGACTCGTGGCGATATTTCGAAGGCGTCCATCCAAAAGATGATCCATCGCACCAATGCCGCGTTGTCGCGCTATCGCAATGAGAAACGCAACTGAGACATAGGTGGGGATGACAAGTGGTTGCTGTGCCGCTATGAACGGGACGGATAGGGTTGTAGCGATCGTAGAAAGGAGCAAGAGATGAGGATTCGTCGAGCAGTGGTGGTGGTTGCGTTTTTGGGTATGGCACTGGGGGCCTGTGGAACAGACGAGCCGGAGCAGGAGAATACCAATCAGGGTGAAGAGCAGGACGCCGGCGATCAGGACCTGGACACAGGCAGCGATAGCGGGGGAGAGGAAGAGGACACCGGCGACGATGCCGGTGATGACGAAGATGTCGATGGGATCGAGGACGTCGGAGAGGACGCCGATGGGCCAGAGGATGTGGGAGATGACATCGGAGCCGGGGATACGGGAGTTGAGGACGCGGGCGACGACGATGTCGGCGGTGACGAGGACGCAGGCGACGACGATGCCGGTGAGCCCGTTGTGGAGGGGGATAGCTGTGAGACGGCGATCGACGTGACCGAAGGCGCAGCGTTGGTCGGGGAGTCCACAGTGGAGATGAGCAATCATTACGACCCGGCGATGGGAGCCGAGAATTGCCCTGGGACCAACTTCTCAGACCGTGAGCGCGTCTATGTGGTCTCGCCGCTGGAAACCACGACGTACGAAGTGGTGGCGGAGCCGGAGGAGACCTTCGATCTCATGCTCTACGCCCGGCAGGATTGCGATGCCGATGCCTGCGTGGCGGGGACCCGGTTCAACGGGGCCGGTGGGGTGGAGACGATCAGCTTCGAGGCCGTCGGCGGAGAGAGCGTCTACATCTTCGTCGATGGAGAGATTGGCCACGCCGGAGAATTCGATTTGATGGTCAGCATCGAGGAGTGACCGTGGGGGAGTGCGAAGCAAATAAGGCTTCGATTATTCCGTGACCAGAAAGTCGAATTCACTCCAGACGTCGCCGACGGCCGCCGGAAGTCCGAGCATCTCGTTGAGGAGGACCGTGAAGTCGACCTCGTCGCCCAGTCCTCGCCGAATACGGCTCAGGACGTCCGCCGAGCACCAGTGGTTGTCGCTGTCATGTCGAGAAGCCAACACCACGACCCGGAGTAAATGATGAGCCAATCCACGGAGAGTGCATCGATCCAGGAAGGCAGTTTCAGACTTCGCTGTGGCTGCGGTGACACCGAAGGCGTAGCGAAGAATGTGACGCCCCGTTCCGGTGCTCATGTGAAGTGTTATTGTGAGGATTGCCAGACCTTCGCGAGGTTTCTCGACACGTCGGGAATTCTCGACGAGTACGGGGGGACCCGCATCTTTCAACTTCCTCCGGCGCGGGTTCAGATCACGAAGGGCCGGGAAAATGTCCGCTGCATCCGCCTGTCTCCCAATGGCACATACCGCTTCTATACCGACTGCTGTCGCACACCGATCGGAAATATGAAGGGGCCGCGCTTTCCCTTTATCGGACTTATCTGCGCCTTTATGGACACTGACGAAAGTGAGGTGCCCGGCAAATGCCGCGGTGTCTTCGGGAAAGACGCCATCGGGGACCCGCCCGGCGATGTGGCCGAATCGATCCCGGCCGGCGTCGCACTCAAAGCTGCGGGTCTGCTGTTGTGGTGGTGGTTGCGTCGGGGCCATCGACCCAACGCGTTTTTCGACGTCGAGGAAGGGGAAGTGGCCGTCCCCGTCGACATCATGTCTCTCGAAGAGCGAGATGAGTTGAGAGGGCGCAGTGGATGAGGGAGAAAGCGTCGTGGGGTAATGGTAGTGAGTGGGTATTCTGAGCCCGAAGCCAACCTTAGCTCCCAAGCGCTTCTTTCACCGAAAAAACAAATCGCTGATGCCACGGCGTAACCAGTTGAAGGGCTCTGGGAACGTCCTAGTGCTGACCTCCGGAAATCCGTAGGCACCTGAGTCAACCAGCGCGACGATCTCGGCGTCGAAGACTCTTGGAAGTGTGAACTGCCTGCGAGCCTTCTCCTTGACCTCGTCGCGCTGGA
>SLPW01000344.1 GCA_007131755.1 Myxococcales bacterium
CAGGGATTACTTCGGGCCCGGGCCGGGGACAGGGCCAGGGCCAGGGATCGAGCATTCCAAGTTGTGGGCAACGTTGAGGCCGGGGCCCGGGCCTGGGAACAACAACCGACGGAAACCGATCACACCCCCCGACGCTAGATAGGTGGAAGCAGAGTATCTATTTGTGCTATTTGTCGCCCATAGTCGACACGGTGTAGTGCAGAGAAATACAAGAGATGTGAAGAGACCACTTTCATCGAGCATTGTACAATCGAGGTAAATGATGTCGCCCGTAAAGAGATGGAAGAATCGCAGCGCTTCGTTGATGCCTGCCTTGATCATGGGCCTTCTTGTGGGGGGACTGGCCACCGCTGTCGCCGCAGATGAGGGAGATTCGCCTCAAGATAGCGAGGAAGCGCAAGCTCCGGAGTCGGACGAGCAGGAGGAGTCGGAAGAGTCGGAGTTATTGCCCGGTCGTCAGGGGGTGCAATACCGCGTTGACGAAGACCAACTGGTGGTCCTCCAAGACGGCGAGGAGGTGGGCACGGCGCCCTTGCTGTGCAGCGGCCCGGCCGTTTCGGACAGTTATTATATCTACGTGGCCTGCGGAGAGCGCGGCCTCCTCATCGTCTCCCTGGAGGAAGCTCGCTATCCCGCGCCTCTTCAGCGCGTTCCGCGAGAGCAGGATGTGGAATCGGTGTCCCTGGCAGGAAACCGCCTGTGGATCGATTACGCCGACGGAAGTGGTGAGTCCATCGTTGCCCACGAGGAGTTCGACGTCGTCTCGGAGCCGCCGGATACCCTGGAGATCTCCAGAGGCGACGTGACAGACGATGAAGAGGTGGAACCATCGGACGACGAAGTCGCCGAAGACGACAAAGAGGAGCTCTTCGAGGAATACGAAGAAGAGGTCGCCGAGGCGCGAGATGACGAGGAAAGCTGGGGCTATCGAATGGCACAGGGGCCGGATCACAGAGCGGGTACGGAGGACCGTGACCAGATCGAGGAGTGGGCCGAAGACATCAAGGGACTCGAGGGCAACATCATCGAGATCCGCGATGGAAGAGCGGTCATCAACCTGGGCAAAGAGGACGGACTGAGCGAAAACCAACGCATTGAATTATTTCAAATCATCCAGGTTCGCATCGGCGGAGAAGATGTCGAAAAGCACCAGAGCGCCGGGGTGGGCAGGGTTACGACTCTGGCCAGGAATCACTCCGAAGTAACGCTTCCCCTCAATGTGGTCGTCCAGGAGGGAATGTCAGCCCGCGTCACCACCGAGAGGGTAACGGAGAAGCCGGCTCCGCGACTGGAGAATATCCTCGTCGTCGATGCCGGCATTCGCCCCTTTCTTCCCATCGACGCCCTCGGTGTGGGCGCGCTGGGGAGGTTCGGAATGGCCTACCACTTCACTGGCCCCTGGATCTTCGAGGTTCGCGCCGATCCCATCGGTGTCACCGTCACCGACTCCAATACCGAAGATATCCGTACCTTCGCAGCCAACGCCATGCTCTCCTTCGTGGGAGATAATTTTCAGGTCGGTCTGGGTACCGGGCTGTCCCGCGTACACTGGCGCGTAGGCGATCGCCGTATGGATGAGCCGCCTTCGACGCAGGACAATCTTGGCGTCGGAGCGGTCCAGCATTTGCGCCTGGGAAGACAGGAAGACGTCTATCTGAGCCTGACGACGAATTTCGTCGTCGTCGACCGCGCCTGGCAATTCGGCGGAGCTATCCTCCAGGGAGAAGCACCAGCCCAACGAATCAGCGAGAATATGTGGTATCTGGGTCGCGTCGGCGGTGGAGTTCCCGGACACTTTTTGGTGGAGTTCGGCCTGCGCCAACTGGTGGCCGGAAACGGCGGTCCCGGCTCGATCTTCATTACTCCCACGGTGGGAGTGGGCCACATCGCCCGCGATATCTACGAGCCCCAGGAGAATACCGAGGGCGAAATCGAGTATGTGCGAACCGAGCTGGGTTATACGGGACCCATGATTGGCTTCGGCGTGGAATGGCGTCAGTAGGAAGTTGGGGGGGCGGGCCTCAAGCCGAGCGCCGGGGCAAGTCCGACTCCGGGCTGCGCGCCCGGGTGCCCATGAATTCCGGCGCCGTGGGGTGATCGTCGCTGGAGATGCCGTCGCGGATGAGCACCTTCTTGACCGTCTTCGCCAGAATTACCACATCCAGCCACATCGAACGGTTGTCCACATACCACACGTCGAGATCGAATTTCTCCTCCCAGCTCAAGGCGTTGCGACCGCTGACCTGGGCCAGCCCCGTCACCCCGGGCCGAACCTCATGACGCCTGGCCTGGTGCGGGGTGTAGCGGTCCAGATAGCGCATCAACAAGGGCCGGGGACCGACGAGGCTCAACTCGCCACGAAGCACATTCCAAAGGGTGGGGAGTTCGTCCAGGCTCGTGGAGCGAAGAATGTAGCCCACGGTGGTGATCCGTCCCTCGTCGTTTCCAATTCGATGCTCCCCTTCACGGGGAGGACGCATGGTTCGGAATTTCACCAATTCGAAGGGTTCTCCGCCCTTGCCGGGGCGGGTCTGGCGAAAGAAAATTGGCCTTCCCATGGTCATCCCCACTGCAGCGGCGCAGCCGACCATGATGGGGGCGGTGGCGACGAGGCCGGCCGTGGCGCCGGCGATATCGAAGAGGCGTTTGAGCATAGTATTTTCCTTCATCGCCGGATGACCTCTTCGTCACCGACGTCACTCAGGATGTGATTCCCATTGGCGACGACGACGTCCGCCCCCACTTCGACGCCCAGATAGACGGTGGACCCCATGCCGATGACACTTCGGGGGCCCACCTCCACCGCTCCGGCCAGCAGGCTTCCCGGGGTCAGGTGGACGTGGTCCTCGATGCGACAATCGTGACTGACGACGGCGTTGCTGTTGACGATGACGTTATCGCCAAGGTGGACGTTGGAGCTGACCGTGGCTCCGGCGAAGATCTGATTTCCCCGCCCCATGGTCACCGAGGGCTCCACGGTGGCACGGGGATGGATGAGGTTCGGTATGCGAAATCCCCGAGAGCGAAGCCTGTCGAAGAGTTCGGCCCGAAGGGCGTTATGGGTGACGGCGCCGATGCCCAGGGCGGCGAGCTCGATCCCACGTTCGCGCAGCTCGGAGAGGCGGCCGGCGTCGCCGACGATGGGAATTCCCATGACTTCGTCGGGTCCGTTATCGGCGTCATCGACGATTCCGACGATGCGCAGGTCCCGCCGCCCCTCGCGGATCATATCGATGACCACCCGGGCGTGTCCGCCGGCACCATAGATAACGACAGCGTGGCTTGTATCGTCGCCCACCTCGATCGGCGACGGTGCGGGGCGGTCGGAGGGAGCGCGCAGATCGACTTCGGCTTTTCCGAGATGGCGCAATACGGCGTATTCGGTGATGATTCCTTCGTGTTCAACCTGCGAGGCGTCGACGCCGTATTCCTCGATGAGGGCGGCGGCACGACGGGTGGCCCGACTCCCCCCGTTGAGCGTCGATGGGGAGCGCGAAGGCTCCAACTCCACCTCCTCGTCCAGCGACTGCGTCACGGCGCAGATGGGGTCGCCGACGCAGATCCGGTCGCCCTCCTGGATGCGAAGTTTTCGCACATAGCCCGTATGCGGGGCCTCGAGATCGACGGTGGCCTTCGTCGACTCCAGGGTGCACAGAATTTCACCGCTCCTGACGTGTTCGCCTTCGGATACGCGAACCTCCACCACTTCCATTTCTTCTTCATTGGCATTGATCTGGGGAGCGCGGATGATGTTCATTTTGGGTTCTCCCGAGTGTTGAGAGTTCTTGGGTCCTGCGGGCAAGCTATGCGCTTCGCGAAGCCCTCCAGCGCCCCACACTCCCCCGCACGGCCTCCAAAATATCGGCCACCTGGGGCAAGATGGCCTCTTCCATGGTCGGGGCGTTGGCGATGGGCACCGGACGCGAGGCCACTCTGCGGGGTGCACATTCGAGGGCGTCGAAGGCTCGGCCGGAGACGGCGCTGATGACCTCGGCGCCGAATCCCGCGGCCGCGCTGGCCTCCTCGCACACCACGAGCCGACCCGTACGGCCCACAGAATCAGCGATGGGATCGATATCTAACGGATGAAGAGCCGTGGGAGCGCAAACCTCACAATAGATCTCGTCCTCGATGAGCAGGGTCTCGGCGGCCTCCAGGGCGATCTCCACCATCCCCCCGTAGGCGACGATGGTGACGTCACTGGCCGGGACATCGGCAAAGGAGAGCGTCGTCGTCGGATAGGGTTCGCCCTGTTGACGGGCCCGCATCGCTCCCAGCCGGCCCTCGATGGGAGTGCGCACCCGACGGGCGTACATCAATTTATTCTCCACGAAGATCAGGGGACGCACGTCGTCGAGGGTCGCCGCTCGAAGCATGGCCCCGGGCTCCACCAGCGGGTTTACGGCCACCACGACCAGGCCGGGGACGCCCAGAAAATGCTTCTCCAACGTCTGGCTGTGGGTGGGCCCGTAGCCGCGTCGTCCGCCCATGGGCGCGCGGACCACCAGGGGGACGTCGACCTTGTCGCCGTACATCCAGCGAAATTTCGCGGCGTGGTTGACGAGCTGGTCTGCGGCGAGGAGCAGAAAGTCGCCGAACATAATCTCCACCACCGGGCGAAGCCCGCGCATGGCCATGCCACTGGCGACACCGACGAAGCCGGCCTCCGAAATGGGCGTGGTCCACACCCTGTCCGGAAAGCGCTCCGAAAGCCCCCTGGTGACCTTGAAGGCCCCACCGTAGGGGTCGAGCAGATCTTCGCCGAGGACCAGAACTCGCTCGTCGGCATCCATCATGTCGTGGAGCGACTGGTTTAGTGATTTCAGTACGGTGTGGGTCATGAGTACTCCTTATTGCGGCGCTCGCTCCATCAACGGATCGACGATGGACATTGGGTCCGCGAAGGGCTGTTGGGAAGCCCACCGAAAGGCGCCGTCGATCCTGGCTGCGACCTCGGCGTCGATGCGGCGTGCTGCCTCGTCGTCGAGGCGCCGACGCATCTTCGGGAGGGGATCGTCCTTCTTCTTTTCCTCCACTTCCTGGCGAGGACGCTTGTCGTCGCTCTTGGAGTGGTGGCAGAGCCGATAGGTGTGAATGACCTCCATTCGCGGGCGCCCTTCGGCGCGCACACTCTCCAGGATGGGCCCGAAATATTCGTAGAGTTCTTCTGCATCGGTGGATTCGATCTGGCCGGCCTCGATATCGAAGGCCCGGGCGCGGTCGACGAAGTCGCCTGCCAACTCCAACTCCACCGGTGTGGACTGGGCCCAGCGGTTGTTCTCCACCACAAATAGCACCGGCGCCGACCACAGAGACGCCATATTCAGCGCCTCGTATACCGCCCCCTCCCCGAAGGTACCGTCGCCCAGAAAGGCGACGGCGATGGCGTCGGTATTCTGCACCTTCTCAGCCAGCCCCATGCCCACGGTGACGGGGACGATGCCGCCCTGAATGCCGTTGGAGTAGAAGTCTTCCCAGCAGATATGCTGGCTTCCCCCCCGGCCTTGGACGAGCCCCGTATCTCGCCCCATGACCTCGGCGGCCAACAGCTCGGGGCGGTCGGAGTATACTAAAAAGTGGCCGTGGCAGCGGTGGTTGCTGAAGACGACGTCGCCCCTTTGCAGGTGATTGATGACGCCCACGGCGTCGGCCTCCTGACCGATACAGGCGTGGGTGGTCCCGGCGACGTCGCCGGCCTCGAAGCGCTCCAGAAGCTTGTCCTCAAAGCATCGAATGAGCCGCATCTGGCGGTAGAGCCGGTGGGCCGGCGGGCCCTCCATTTGCTCGAAGCGCTGCGCCGGTCCGAGCGATGGGTCCTCGCTCATAATTCCCCCCGTGGGATTGGTTGAGGTCGGTACTACAGGCCGCCCTATGGGCGGTGTACGAAATGTAGGCACGGGATCTTATAACCCCAACCCCCCGCGATGAATCGCCAGACGCTCGGCGTCCACCACTTCGACCCGAAGTGGGCGAAGGGAGTCGCCGTAGCAGGGGCCGCTGATGCACTCTCCGCTGTGGGGCTCGAACATCGCCCCGTGGGTGGCGCAGACCAAGACGCCACTGGTGGGGTCGAAGAGGCGTTCGCCGTGCTCGTCCAGCGGTGTACTCCAATGAGGGCATAAATTCTGGTAGGCGTACCATCTATCCTGCCATCGCAGCGCAAAACCCTTCTGAGGACGACCAAAGCCGTCTTCATACTCGAAGGCCACCGTATCGCCGTCGTCACCACACCCCGAGATATCGACAATTGCTAAAGGCATAAATTTCACTCGCTCAAATCCCACCACCCATCACCCGCCTTTCACCCACCACCCATCACCCACCACCCATCACCTGCCTTTCGCCTTTCACCTTTCACCTTTCACCTTTCACCCACCACCCACCACCTGCCTTTCACCCACCACCCGCCTTTCACCCACCACCCACCACCCACCACCTGCCTTTACCCTTTC
>SLPW01000073.1 GCA_007131755.1 Myxococcales bacterium
ACTACCCGCCCCACACCCACTACCCGCCTTAAATCAATTCCACGAATTCCAACTCCCCCACCGATCCCTTCCCCTCGCGCAACAACTGCGGATAATCCCCCGAAAAATCGATCACCGTCGACGGCTCCGGAAATACGTAGCCCCCGTCGACCACCAGATCTACTGCGTGGCCGTACAGGTCTTCGATGGTCCAGGGATCGGGGATCAACTCCCCGTCCGTATCGGTGGCACTCGTATTGGCCACGGGGTTGCCAAGCATCTCTACGATTGACAGCGCAATTGCCGAGTCGGGCACCCGGATTCCCACGGTCTTTCGTTTCTTGAGCATCACCTTCGGCACCAACTTCGTCGCCTCCAATACGAAGGTATAAGGCCCCGGCAGCATTCGTCGCAGCGACCGATAGGCATAATCACTTACGTAGGCGTACTCGGCGATATTGCTCAGGTCCTTGCAGATAAAGGACAGGGGACTCTCCTTGTCCTCTCCCTTGATCTGCCGGACCAATTGCTGCAGCCGCTTCACCGCCTTTTTATTGAAGATATCACAGCCGATCCCATATACCGTATCCGTGGGATAGGCCACGATCCCTCCCTCCTTGAGCGTCTCCGTAACCTGGTCGATCCGTCTCGGCTGGGGATGGTCGGCGTTGATTTGAATGATCATCCTCTTAATCCTCGACTAAAGTCACGTCGGAAGTTGGATGGTCGGATCTTCCGGGTGGGGTTGATAGAACACCAATATAAATCCGATCTTCTGAGCCAATTGTGCTCCTGTGGCCTCGTGCAATGCTTCGGCCACCTCCACCAGGCCATCTCCACCATGGACCTTGACCTTGACCAATTCGTGGGCCAGAAGAGCGGCCCGAAAATTCTCGATCAGATTCTCACTCATCCCGCGCTGACCCACCCGCACGATCGGATCGCGGTCGTGGGCCAGACTGCGCAGATAGCGCCTCTGTTCGCCTGTCAATTGGGGGCTGAGTCGAGGTACCAATCCACTCTTTGTCTTTTCACTTGCCGGCATACGTCTTCGCTCCGTTTACAGTTGCCTCACGATCGCTGGGCCCGCCACTTATAGTGGACATTTCCTCGACCCTCAACCACATCATCTCCAGCCTCCGATTCCCTCTATTCTCTCCCCGTCGACGAGGTCGATTCCCCCCTTTATCCAGCCGGTTCACACACGCACTTGGCCTTGACTTGTCAGACATGTAGGATACCGCTTGTTCGCCGTCGACATTTCATCGTCTTCGGCGGTTTTAAGGAACGTAAATTTCGAGGACTGTCTGTGAAATATTGTCCCACCTGCCAGACACAATTTGAAGGTCAAGAGGCCTTCTGTCCCCATGATGGAACACGCCTCGTCGACCAATCCACCCATCAACCGGGGCATCTGACCGGCTCTTCCCTTGCCGGCATCGTCAACCTCGAGGGGTATTTATTCTCCGATCACCTCGGTGAGCGGTACCGCGCGCGGCTATTGTCCGACAATAGCCTGGTCCGGGTCACCGTATTTCACCGTCGCTTCGACACCGGCCGCATCGAAAGCGCACAAGAGGATTGGCGACGATTGGGCAGTCCCCTTCCGTCTCATCTTCTGAGTGTTCATTCCGTACATGCCGATGATTCGCCTGGTTTCGTCGTCGAGGAGTGGCCTGAGGCGTATCCCCTATCCCGTCTGCTTAAAAAGAAAAAACGACTGACCTGGCGGCAAGCACTTTTTCTGACCATCAAGATCGCCCGGGTTCTCAATTGGATGGCCGACGCCGGGGTGCCACACCGTTCGCTTCATCCCCGATCGCTCTTTATCGACGATCCGGAAGAGGGTGAACTCATCCTTGGAGAATGGCTCCACGGACTGTTCACATTCCCCCTTCCCGAATTGACCGAGGACACACCGGGAGCGGCCATCCCCGTCTACCCCGGCTACCTCGCCCCCGAATGGATCGAAGGCGGGGACATCGATCTGCACTGCGCCGCTGTCTACTCGGCGGGAGCTGTCCTCTATACCGCCCTCGGTCAACCCCTGTGCGATGCCGACGATCCAGAAGAACTTCACCGCTGGCTGGCCAAAGAGGCCTCCCAGGCGCCCCAGCTCGAACTTCCCGACGGGGCTCCCGATTCCATCGCCGCCCTGGCCGAGGTGATGATCGCCCCTTGTCCCGAAAAGCGCTTTGACTCGCCACTGGCGGCCATCGCCGCCCTGGCGTCCATTCTGGAGGTCTCAGCCGACCAGATTGCCCCTGCCGTGAAGCCACGAAAAGATTCACCCTTCGACGACTCCACCACCCCTGACGACTCGAAATCCCAAACTGCTCGACAAGAAGATATCTCCGATGCCCGCAAGACCCATATCGGGCTTCCTGCTCAGGCCATGGACGAAGACGATGATGATCCGCCTGCAAAAGCCGCCCCGCGTGTGATCGTCGACGGCGACTCGACTTCCATCGATGACGACGCCATCCCCCGGCAAGCAAGAGATAACTCGTCGACAGACGATGCCGATGAAGATGTCCCACGCTCCAAGCAAACCCTGATGATGGGCACGGCCAGCCCCGTAGGCGTCGAAGATGACGCCACTTCTGAAGACGAGGCCCAGGCCGACGATGATTCCAACGTTTCGGGCTCCACTGTCGTCAACTTCCGCCTCGACGATAGTGATGGCGAGGGCGATGCGGAAGACTCCGAACAAACGAGCGATGCCCGCGACTCCAACGACGAAGAGGCCGAGTCATCGGACGAGTCCGAGGAAGCCGAAGACGACGTAGCCGGAAATACAGTGCTCAATTTCTCACTAAAAGACGACGATTCGAAGTCTAGCGATGACGAAGACGAAAATGCCGAGGCCAGCTCCGACGAGGAGGAAGAGGATGGCGAGTCGTCCGATGAAGGCAACGAAGAAAGATCGGACTCCGAAAACGACGGCGATCCCGAGGAGAACACGGCCTCTATCATCGTCGACTCCGAACTCCAATCCGACCCCTCGGAGCCCCTCGATGACGATGCCGAATCCGATGAGCCAGAAGAATCTTCCGACTCCGACGGCCTCTCCATCGGATTCGTCGAGGCCCAACAGGCTGAAGACGACGGCGTCTCCGACGTCTTCTTTGCGCGCTCCAACCAGGATGCCTGGGAACAGGAAGTGGTGCGCGCCTCCTATGAACAATCGGAACGAATGGAGAAGGTCACCCGATGGGGCATGATCATCGGTGGACTCATCATCCTCGCTGGCGCCGTACTCTACTTCCAGGCCATCTACGAACCAACCGAAGAGGAAGACGATGAGTCGTCGGGATATGCCTGGGATAACAACGGCGTCGATGAAGCGGAGTGGGACTACGAGATCGAGCGCTTCCATGACGCCGTCGAACGGGGCGACATCATCCGTCCCGACGGTGGCAGCGCAGAGGATATCCTGGAGGGACTTCGACGCCACCCGAACTCAGATATCTATCCCGAATATCGTCAACTCTTCGTAGAAGCGGCGGACGAACAGAGTCGAAAACAGGAAGAAGCCGGCGAACTTCGAATGGCCTTCGCGCTGGCTCGCACCGCCGATGACTACGCTCGCGGCGACGAAGAGCTGCGCGAGCGCTCCGAGAGACTACACGACGAATACCAGGAGCTGCGCCAACGGGAGCGCCAGGCCCTTCAGGACCAGGCCGATCAATCCAGCACCGATGAAGGCGAAGACTCATACGATCCTGACGATCCCTTCGCCGAACTCCTCGAAGAGGCCTTCTCAGCCCTCTCCGATCACGACTACGACGACGCCATCGAGAAATTCGGCGCCGTCCTCGACGAAGATTCCGAACATCCCGTCGCCACCCGAGGCATGGCAAATACCTATTTCCGCCAGGGAGATTACGAGCAAGCCCTGGAGTATCAGAAGATCCTCGTGGAATTGCTCCCCGACGAGATCAAGGATCGACTCCAACTTGGGACCATCTATTTTGAGAGCGAGCACTACGAGGAAGCCATCGAACAATGGAAGAAAATCCTCGAAGACGAGCCCGACAACCGCGATGCTCAGCGCTATATCAACCTCGCCGAGCGCCACCTCTGATGGCGATTTCGCCCCGTCATTGCTCGTCGATCGATAGCTTCAACCCTTCCCAGTCTGCCCTCTGTAGCTGCTCCACCATCCCCGCATCATTGAGCACCTCCCGGATTCGGGGATCGGCCAACGTCATCGGATAGTGGTCGCTCTGCACCCAGTCCATCAACTCCTCGTCTTCGAGCAACTCCACCACCCTCTGGTCACGCAAAAACTCACTGGCTGCCTCGTCTTCGCGCACCAATTCGTACCCTCCATGCTCCGCAATTGACTCTCCCACCCGGAGCGCACCGTGGAGACGCCTCAGATCCCGAAAATGCCATGGGGCCAGCACGTTGTGATCGCTGGCTACACCGGTCAGCCACCCCCCTCGGAGCATCAATCGATTGTCCGGATCTCGCTCCGACAGCGGGCCCTCCATCATCACCAACAACACTGCACACAGATAGATCACGACCAGCCCCTTCACCCCGCCCAGCGCCGCTCCTCCGGCCCGGTCAGCGATGCTGAGGGTGGTGCTCACGAAGCGCATCACCTTCACCGCCACCCACCCGGCCAGGGCGAAGGCCACGTAGATCAGCACCCCCGCCACGATCATACTCGCCACCTCCACTCCAGGCGACGCCGTACCCCCTTGTCGAAATAAGATGCTGCGCAAGATCGGTGCGACGAAGGGAACGCCCACGATCACGGCGCCGATGGCGATCAACCGCACTACCTGGCGAAGCGCACCGGAGAGCCATCCCAGAAAAACCAGCCCCCCGAACAAAAATAGGCTCAACAAATCAACAACCACAACTGCCTCGATCGCCACAGGAATCTCGGCCCATCGTCGGGTAACCGATCACTACAACGCCTTGAGCAATAATTGATGGAGATGGATGCGAAGTTGAGAGCGGGCTGGACAAGGCGCAAAGCGCAGTCGATGCAGCGCATCGTCAAGCATTTGCAACGCAGTCCAGCTCGTTCTCAACGCAGCAGGCGCTTCATCAACTTGTGCTCATGGCGTAATAACACATCGTCCCCTGGCAGATCGATGCCGTTCTTCGAAGCGGGCCGCTCTTTACTTCACCACCGGTCGACATCCAGTGAGGAGTCGCCGTCTTCGTCGTCCTCCCTGGCCGCATCCCCCTCGCCACCCTCGACGTCGTCCCCACCGCCGGTAGCCGAGCCACTGCCGTCTCCGGCGACGGCCTCGAAGCGCTTCGAGCTTCGCTGCGCCGTATAGGGCCGCACTTGCTCCATCAGAGCGTCCAGACGCTCTCCCTCCAGGACTTCTCTTTCCTTTAGCTGAGCTGCCATCTCGTGGAGCAGATCGATATTGTCGCGAAGAATCTGCAGCGTGCGCTCGTAGAGCGAATCCACCAATTGATGGACCTCGCTGTCGATCAACTCCGCCGTGCGGTCCGAATAGGAGCGAGTACTGAACCCCGTCCCCTCCAGAAAGCGGTTCTTGCCGTCTCCGTAGCTCAGGTTGCCCACTTCCTCGCTCATCCCGTACTCCGCCACCATGCGTCGGGCAATATCGGTGATCCGCTGGAGATCGTTGGCCGCACCGCTCGAGATATCGCCGAAGATAATCTGCTCCGCCGCCCTTCCCCCCAGCAGCGAACAGATCTGATCATGGAGTTCGCGCCGCGTCACCAGATACCTGTCCTCCAGCGGCAACTGCAGGGTATATCCCAGCGCTCCCACTCCTCGAGACACGATGCTGATCTTGTGGACCGGATCGGCGTCTTTGAGCGCCCCGGCGACGATGGCGTGACCCGACTCGTGGTAGGCGACGATATTGGTCTCGCGTTCGCTCAACCTGCGGCTCTTCTTCTCCAGGCCTGCGATGACCCGTTCGATGGCGTCCTGGAAATCCTCCAATTGTACGGCGTCTTTCTCCTTGCGGGCCGCCAACAGGGCCGCCTCGTTGACGATATTGGCCAGATCCGCTCCCACGAAGCCCGGCGTCTGTGCCGCCACCACGTCCAGATCGACGTCGTCTCCCAACACCACCGCCCGTGAATGGACATCCAAAATCTGTCTTCGCCCCCGCTTGTCCGGCCGGTCCACCACCACCTGTCGGTCAAAACGACCGGAGCGCAACAGCGCCGGATCCAGGACCTCCGGGCGATTGGTGGCCCCCAAAATGATCACCCCGCTTCGGGCATCGAATCCGTCCATCTCCACCAGCAGAGCGTTGAGCGTCTGTTCGCGCTCCTCGTTCGTCTGCAACCCTCCTCCACCGCGGCTCTTTCCGATGGCGTCGAGTTCGTCGACGAAGATGATGCACGGCGCGTTTTCCTGGGCCTGCTGAAAGAGATCGCGCACCCGCGCTGCTCCCACGCCGACGAACATCTCCACGAAGTCCGAACCGCTGAGGTTGAAGAAGGGAACCTCTGCCT
>SLPW01000489.1 GCA_007131755.1 Myxococcales bacterium
GCGTTGGCCTCTTTGACCTGGACCTGAGCCAGTCCGGGGGCGGCCTGTTCGGCCTGCACACCTTCGGCGTGCTGCTTTTTGGCCTTGGCGATGCGCTCGGCAGCGTCCACCTCGGCGTCGGCGCGGATGACCTTTTCCTTGGCCTCGTGCTCGGCGACCTTTTCCTGGGCTTCCGCCTTCTTGATGTCGGCGATCAGCGCCTCTTCGGCCTGCCCTTCGGCGGCGATGACGCTGGCGTCCTTTTCACGCCTGGCGTCTTCGATTCTGCGCAGGGTCTTGATCTCCTCTTCTTGCTCGGCCACCGTCTTGTCGATGGCGATGCGATCGCGGCGCACCTCGGCGACCTGCTTTTGCTCCGTCTCCACCTCGCGATCTTTTTCGATGCGCTTGAGGGTGGTTTCGCGCTCGCGTTCGACGACCTGGAGCTCGCGCTCCTTTTTGACGTTCTCTTCTTCGATGGCGATGATGCGCTCGCGGTTTTTGTTCGCCACCTCTTGTTCGCGACGGGCCTCGACCTTTCGGACCTCCACCTCTTCCTGGGCTTCGATCTCGGCCTTCTGGGCACGGGCAATCTCCTTGGCCCGAACCTCTTCGGCCTGGGCCTTTTGCTGGGCCTCGACGACGGCGATTTCGCGTCGCTGCGTGGCCTCGGCGTCCGCTTCCTGACGCTCGTATTCCAGAAGGGCCTTGCGGGTCTCCAGATCATCGAGCCCGATGTCCTTCTTGGCTTTGTTCTCCAGGGTATTTCGGTGGTAGCGCTTGCGGGCCGTGATCTCCGTGATCTTTTCCAGACCGCGCGAGTCGAGGACGTTCTCGGGATCGAGTTGATTGGCCGGCGTCTGCTCCAGGTAGTCGATGGCGGCGTCTTCGAGGACGTAACCGTTGAGATCCTCACCGATGATGGCGATGATGTCGTCTCTAAATCGCACGCGCTGGTCGTAGAGCTCTTCGAATTCGAGTTGCTTACCCACCGTCTTCAGAGCTTCCGAGAATTTGGCGGTGAACAGTTCTTCCAGCGCTTCCTGGTCGGAGGCGCGGTCGCAGCCGACGGACTCGGCCACCCGCTTGACGTCTTCCACGGTGCGATTGACCTTCACAAAGAAGGTCACGATGATGTCGGCCCGGATATTGTCGGCGCAGATCAGGCCGTCTTTGCCGTTTCTGGCGAGTTGGATGGTCTTGACCGAGATGTCCATCACCTCCGCCCTGGTCAGGGCCGGGAAGATGATTCCACCCGTAAATTTGACGCTCACGCCCCAGGGCCAGTTGACGATCAACACTTCGCCCTGGCTGACCTTTTTATAGGCAGCGAGAAAGCCGACCACCATCAAGAGAATGAGGCCCAGCACGATGATCAAAATCGTGCCAATAGCCCCGAAGCCGAACAAACCCGAATCTGCAATTACCGGTATCATGGAACGCTCCTCCTAATCGTCGATTCTCAATCGGAAGTGTGAACTGTCTTCTCGACCTTCTGTTTTTCCTCGCGATGACGCTGGGTCGTCTTCTCCAACTCCTCGAAATCAATCTCATCCAAAATCGTCTCGCCAATCTGCGTACTCTGGGGAACCTCGTTCCTCATGATGGCCCCAACCGATTCCACGACATAGGTATTCTGCTGATCGTTGAAATCGATGATCAGTGCTTCGTCACCACGGGTCAGATCGTTTTCGTGTGGACAACGAACGTTGAGGACAAGCTCCGTTCCGTCGATAAAGCACCGGGCCCGTCCAAACCGGGCGTCGACCCGTCCCGAATGAATGGTGCATACTTCTCCGATGAGTCCCCGCCCCGAGGTCGCCCCCTCGTCGGACTCCAAAAGTACCGTCAGCGGAGCCAGCAAGAGCCCGCTGATCGGAAAGGCCGCCAGCGTCACGACCACCAAAATCCCGAACCCCACCAGGATATTGGCGCCGAGAACGCCGGACAAAACGGCCACCAGGAAATAGGACAGCGCCCAGGCGGTGAAAAAATAAAAGGCGGCGAAGATGCTCATCGGCACCTTGCCGACACCGAAGCTCGACAGGATCTCGAAAAACGAGAAGCCCGTCTCCTCGGCGCCTGAGAAGTCCAGGTCCAGATCGAAGGTGTCGGCGCCTACTCCCGCCACGACGGTCAAGATGAGCATCATAAATGATATCGCCATCAACACCGTAAAGAGCACGGTGGGAAAGGCAAAGATGATGTCGAGGAATTCCGCCATGAGACGGGCTCTCTGGGACCGGTCGGGTTAGGTCGACGATACGTCACTTTGACAAGCGCTCATTATCTACATCACACCCGTCGCATGGCGCAAGGTCGGAAAACTTCCGCACTCCCCCCCACCGCCGAAAGCCAGTGGTAACCCGGGGTGACCGAGCGTAGCGGGGAGCCCCGGGACCGGAGACATGCGTTATCTCTTGCTCGCCCATCTCGCAGACTTCAATAATCTCGTCCGCCCCTGATGTAGCCCCGGCAGATTGCTTTCCAAGGAGCCCGGAGTGACGAGTTCCGAAGGCGAATGGATGCCCGGGGTTCGGAGTTCCGCGCAAGCAACGAATCCCCGATAGGCAAAAGCCCGGCAAAGAAACCAACGTCGAAACGAAAGATGATCGATGGACTGCCACTCAAAACCCGGGGCATTCTGAACGGCGGATGGCCCCGGGCTATGGATCGAGCGATGGACGTTGGTCGCTTTGCGATGCTCAAAGCATTGACTTTCTTGAAGGAAAGATCAAAATAGTTATGACTATTTTGCAACAAGCGTAAAAATAGTCATACCCTGCGTTCCGGAGTCGACGATGATCGATCGTATCTACGAGGAGCTCATCGAGGAGCATTTCGCCGAGAATCGGCAAATGCTCTTCTTGATGGGGCCTCGTCAGGTGGGGAAGACGACGTCGTGCAAGCGAAGCTCAGAGCGCTTCGGCGAGGGGCATTATCTGAATTGGGACAACCGAGATCACCGTCGAATGATCCTCGGGGGCCCGCAGAGGGTGGCACAATATCTGGAGTTGTCGCGTCTTCGCGAGGAACCACCGATGGTGGTCTTCGACGAAATCCACAAATGGGAGAAGTGGAAGGATTTTCTGAAGGGATTCTTCGACGTATACGGCACGAAGGTGCGAATCATCGTCACCGGAAGTGCACGGCTCGATGTCTTTCGCAGCAGCGGAGATAGTTTGATGGGGCGATATTTCGCCTATCGAATGCATCCCCTCTCACCAGGTGAGCTGGCGCGACCGACGGCAGGCAGCGATGCGTCGATTCGGCGCCCTGTGGAGGTGGCGGACGAATCATGGGAGGCGTTATGGGAGTATGGAGGTTTCCCGGAGCCCTTCCAGCGTTCCGATGAGAGATTCTACAACCGGTGGCGCAGAATGCGCAGCCAGTTGCTATTTCGAGAAGACCTGCGGGAGCTGACCCGCATACGCGAACTCGGTCAGGTCGAAATACTCGCCGAGCTAATCGCCCAGCGGGTTGGCGCGAACGTGACGTACAGCGGTTTTTCCCGCGATCTCGACGCGTCGGTGAATACCATCAAGCGATGGCTCGAGACGCTGGAGCGGCTGTATTATTGTTTTTCCCTGCGGCCCTGGCACAAAAACGTGGCCCGCTCTCTTCGCAAACAGCCTAAATATTACCTGTGGGATTGGTCACTCATCGACGATAAAGGGGCCCGTGCGGAGAATCTGGTCGCCTGTAGTCTGTTGAAGGCCGTGCATCTGTGGACCGATCGCGGCCTCGGCGAATTTGGGTTGTATTTCATTCGCGACAAGCAGCAAAACGAGGTCGATTTCGCCGTGGTACGCAACGGCGAACCCTGGTTCTTGGTCGAGGTGAAGTCCTCGGGCTCCCGCCCGCTCTCCGGCGCCCTGGCGAGATTTCAGGAGCAGACCGGGGCGAAACACGCCTTTCAGGTGGCCCTGAACGCAGAATACGTCGACCGCGATTGCTTCGAATTCACAGAGCCCACCATCGTCCCGGCCCGCACGTTGTTGACGCAATTGGTGTAGAACGTCACCCATAGTTGGCACCCGGCCCTCGTGGTCGGGCTCGTTCTCGTGGTCGGGCTCGTTCTCGTGGTCGGGCTCGTTCTCGTGGTCGAGCATGTCGAAGAGTGCTGGTGAAATTTGTTCGTATTACAAACCGGATCCAACGCACCATGGGTTTTCGTCCAATCTGGCCAATTTTCTTCGAACGATGAGAAATTGAAGTGTCCAACTTAACAGCAGACGAAATCTACCGATGCAGAGTTTGTGGTTTCAAGAATGAGCTCCCTCCCTGGGGACCTAGTGGAACAGATCCCCTATATTCGCATGCTATTTGCCCTTGCTGTGGGATCGAGTCCGGTTACGAAGACATAAGCCTGAAAGCTATTCGTCGAAATCGCCAGAAGTGGCTAGATAAGGGGTCGCCATGGTTTGAACCAGAAATGAAACCAGACGAATGGGATATTAAGGAGCAAATGAGTCGGATTCCTTCTAGATTCCTCTAATGGTAACCGTTCAGCCGGGGGTGATCTGAGCAGCACCATGATTTACGTGTTGTTGGGAGCGCGGTCCTGCCAGGCCGCAGCAGCGAGCGACGTCGGGGTCATGTTGTTTGATCCCACGGCGCTCGCAGATTCGACTCGGTAGTGCCAGCCGTCCTCTTTACATCGGGGATCGAGTCCGCCAGTGCTGGCGCTGCGCTCGATCGGCCGTGGCCAAAAAGGGGCGATTGCTGGCGTCGATGCGCGGGAGCGCATCGAGGGACTTCCGATGCGCAGGAGCACATCGTCTCCAGAGCGAATCACGGCCCGGGAAGGGATTGCCGATTACATGCAGCCACAGCCGCAAGCGTCCATGAAATAAGAGCCGCCCGTTCCGTAGCAGGGATCACAGATATCCGGCGGGCCCATACAGATATCTGAGGAGCATTCCTCGTCGTCGAAGCGCTCGATCACCTCGTCATCATCGTAGCACATGCCGGGGATGGGCTCCGCCGTGGGATCGCAGCCGCAGCGGTCGCAGTCCGGTTCGTAGAAGAATTGTCCCTCTCTGCCCCAGCAGGGATCGCACATATCGGGCGGGCCGTCGCAGTAAGCCTGATCGCATTGTTCGGCGGAGAGATAATTCATTTCCGGATCTTCTTCGCACTCCGTGGGCTCGGGCTCGGGTTGCGGCTCGGGCTGCGGCTCGGGCTCGGGTTCGGGTTCGGGTTGGGGCTCGGGGTCGATTCCGGGCTCATCAAAGGGGCGGCAGCCGCAGCCGCAATCGTCGAAGGTCAGGTCTGCCCAGCCCTCGCAGGGGTTGCAGCTCGGCCCGTCTTCTTCGCAGGTGAAGCTGGAGCACTCCGAGTCGTCGAGGTAGACGATGTCCGGGTCGGCGTCCTCGCACTCCGGTTGTTCGCTTACGTTCCAGCCGCTGGATTCGTCGTCGGCTTCGTCGGAGCCGCAGGCGGCGGTGAATAGCAAGGTGATGGCGATGAGGGCGGAGAGTGGGAAGTGGAAATATCGCATGGGTATATTCGGCTCGAGTGACGTCAGCGGGTAGTCTTTCGGTTCGTGAGTACAAGCAGGTTTTGTGCCGCCCTCGGGATGTGATAGGAAACCGGACGTTCAGTTTAGCAAAGGACTTCTATCATGCTCACCCTCCATCACCTCGAAAATTCGCGTTCTCATAGAATCCTGTGGCTCCTGGAGGAGCTGGGGGTAAAATACGAGATGAAATTTTACGAGCGCGATCCGGCGACGAAGATGGCACCGCCAGAGCTTCGAGAGATCCATCCGCTGGGAAAGGCGCCGGTCGTCACCGATGGCGATAATACCCTGGCGGAGTCGGCGGCGATCATCGAGTACATCGTCGATCGCTACGGGGAGGGGAGGCTTCGGCCCGAGACGGATACGCCGGAGTATCTTCGCTATCAGTACTGGATGCACTACGCCGAAGGGTCGGCGATGACGCCCATTCTTCTGAAGGTGATCCTGGGCGAATTCGCTCGCCAGGCGCCCCTTGTGGCACGGCCGGTGATGAAGTTGGTCGCCAATATGGCCGACAAGGAGTACCTCGACGGTCAGCTCGCGCTCCATATGAAGTATTGGGAGGGCGAATTGGAAGACCGGTCTTATTTTGTGGCCGACGAATTTACGGCGGCCGACATTCAGATGATCTATCCCCTGGAGGGAGCCCTGGCGGCTACGGCGACGCCCGAGGAGTATCCGAATTTGTTGGATCTGGTCGAGAGGCTGCGGGGTAGAGAGGCATATCAGAAGGCCGTGGAGGTCGGCGGAGAGGTGTTGTTCGAGTTGTGATGGGGGGCTTGTGGTAGGCGGCGGGCCCCTCCGCCTCGGCAAAGCTCCTATGCCATATTTCGAACACCTCAGATCATCATCGAAGGCAACCCCCAAATGGTAGTTCGCGCCGCAGTGCAGGCGCCCCAAATAGACGGAGGTTGGGTTAGCTCGGCCCTTCGCTTCGGAGGA
>SLPW01000539.1 GCA_007131755.1 Myxococcales bacterium
GCTGATGACGTCTGCCGATCTTGCCATCGGAGGGGCGGGGACGATGACCTGGGAGCGTGCGTTTTTGGGGCTTCCAGCGATCGTCATTGCGATTGCGGAACATCAGGTGGATGTGGCCAGGCCCGTGGCGGAGGCAGGGGCGATCCGCTATCTGGGGACCATGGGCGAAGTGGTGGGGAGTCGTATCCGCAGCGCCGTAGAGAAGTTGACGCAGAGGCCCGAAACTGTGCGAGAGATGGAGCGCCGAAGTCGCCAGTTGATGGAAGAGACGAGTGAGGTGGGGACAGCCGCCGTCGCCGAGGAAGTCAACGAGGTCATCGAGCAATTTCAGAAGGGGGAGTAATGGAGCAGGAACCGAGGAGAGGAGCGACGACGGTGACGCTGCGATTGCGGCGGGGTCTGTATCGGGAGGAGACGCTCCGAGGTGGAAAGCGCTTTATTCTCGGCGACAGTCCGGACCACAGTGAGCCGACGGTGATTCGCATCGCGGTCGGGGACGACGGCCGTTTGTCGGAACTCGAGATCAAACGCAAGGCCCATTCCTATTTTCCGGTCTACGTCCATCGAACGTGGCGAGGCGAGGTGGTGATCGCCGACACGATGGGCTTTATGCATGACGTGGTGCGACGCGAAGGGTTGGAGTTGAAGACCGAGGCCCAGCTCGACCATCTATTATTCGGCAGGAGCCCCGAGACGGGGCTGGTCAAGGGGATCGAAGTCGTAGATCACGGCGAATACGTGCGCTTTCAACGCTGCGATGGCGAATGGAAGCTCGAAGAAAGGGGGCGATGGGATCGCTTTGAGCAGCGACGTGAAGGTCACTGGCGTCGGGAAATGGCTGTGCTGTCTCATTGCCTCGAAGAGGCGGTGGCGTCGATTCGCCCGTCGTCGATCATGTTTTCGGGAGGCGTGGATTCGACGTTGCTGCGCACGATGCTGGACGATGATGTGGAGATGATCAGCGGACGGGTGGAGCTAGAAGAGTTCTTGCCGGAGGTGGAGCAGGCCAGACGTGCGGCGGCCCTATTCGGGGGAGAGCACCGGTTGGTGGACGTCGATCATGGAGAGTATGTGGAGCAACTGGTCGATCTTACGGTGACGACGGGGCTTCCCTGTCCGGCGATGCAGCATGTGTTGCAGACCCGGGTGGCGGCGCAGGCCGAAAGCCCGGTGGTATACGGGGAGCTGGGCGATGGGATGTTCGGGCTGCCCACGGTCGAAGATGCGGGGTTGCAGGTCTTGGTCAGCAACGCTCCCTGCGACGAGGCCGGCGTGGCAAGCCGTGTCTTCTCCCTTGCGAGTTGGCGCAGTGAAGACCACAGCTTCGATGACGATCTGGAGGCGTTCTATGGACCGACGGCAGGGGCTCATCGTCGGCGCAGCCGGCGGGTGGCTGACCTTCTGGATTGGCTGACGCTCTGGGAGGAAGGCGAAGGGAGTTGGGAGAGGTTTCTGACCAGTGGTCATGTGACGGACTACCTGACGGCGGGGTGTATCAAGAGCGTGCGCGACTTCGCCTCTTCCCAGGGGTTGGTGGTGCATACGCCGCTGACGGATCGCAGCCTCATCGACGAATTTCATCGATGCGATCCGAAGACGCGCTATCGCGACGGCGGGCGCACGAAGCCGGTGCTCAAGGAGTTGTTGTGGCGGCGCCTTCCGGCCTATGTGGTGGACCGCCCGAAGCTTGCGAGCGGGCTGCCCCGAACGTGGTATTTTACGGAGGGACCGCTGTCGGGAGTCTTCGATCGTTTTGCGCCACCGGAGCCGATGGCGCAGGCCGTCGGGCGGGCCATCGACAATCCGCAATGGGCCAATAGCTGGATTCTATGGCCGGCGCTGAGTTATTCGGTGTGGTATCACCGCTGGTTTGACTCCGAGGTGGTCCCAGAGCGCGGGGATATGGTGGTGTATCGCTGGAGTGAGGGGAAGTCGGAGGCGGTCAGGGCCGCTTCGTAAATGGGGCTGCGGGTCCAGGGGAAAAGCACAATTCCACAGGGGGAAGAAGGCATGGGCTCTCACGAAAATTACGAGCGGCGGACTCGAATCGAGACGCCACGGCTGTGGCTGCGCCCGATGCGTGAGGAGGACGCCGAACTCATCGTCGCCTGGAGAAATGAACCGTCGACGGCGGCGATGTTCTTTATCGCCCCCCCGACGTTGGACGAGCATCTGAGGTGGTTTCACAGTGGTCGAGAATGGCGAGTGGACTACGTGATCGTCAGAAAGGAGGAGGGACGCCCCATCGGCGTCGTCAATTTTCGCGATATCGACGAGGTGCGAGGGGTTGCGGAAGGGGGAAAATTGATCGGCGATCTGAACAGCCGTGGCCGGGGAATGGCCAAGGAGGCCTTTGCTGCGTGGCTGATGTATGGGTTCGGGACGCTCGGGTTGCGAAGAGTGATGATCCGTACCCGCACGGACAATACGGCCAATATTCGAATCAATGAGAAGCTGGGATTTCACGTGGAGGAGCGCTATCGGCACCGGGCGGCGGACGGGGTGGTCCGAGAGTTTGTCATGATGACCCTGCCCCGTCGCGAAGTGGACAGACGCCCCTATTTCCGAAGTGTGGATCGGCAGGGGTATTTCGACAAAGAGCGCTCCGACAGGGGGAGGGCATGAGGGAGGACGATTTTTTTCGGCAGTTCTTCGCCCAGCATCGAAGAGGTGATTCGGGCAAGTGCCTGGTGGTCGCCGAGTTGTCCGCAAGTCACGGACAGTGTCTGGAGCGGGCGCTGGAGTTGATCGAGGTCGCCCATCAGGTGGGCGCTGACGCCGTCAAGATCCAGACCTACCGGGCCGATACGATCACCATCGATAGCGATCGCGAAGAGTTCATTCGTCGGGGCACGATCTGGGACGGACAAAGGCTCTACGAGTTGTACGACCAGGCGCATACCCCCTGGGAATGGCATCGGGAACTCTTCGAGCATGCAGCCCGGGTGGGAATTCCCATCTTTTCGACGCCCTTCGATTTTTCGGCGGTCACCTTGTTGGAAGAGTTGCAGGCGGGGGCCTATAAGATCGGCTCCTTCGAATTGGTAGATATTCCACTCATCGAGAAAGTGGCGGCGACGGGAAAACCTCTGATCCTGTCGACGGGGATGGCGACGCTGGCAGAAATTGAGGAAGCAGTGGATGCTGCGCGGCGCAAGGGGGCGAAAGAGATCGCGCTTTTGAAGGCGAATAGCGCCTATCCCAGCCCGGTGTCGCAGATGCACCTTCGCACGATCGCCCATCTTCGGGAGACCTTCGACGTGGTCGTGGGCTTGTCGGACCACACCATCGGTGACGTCGTGGCCGTCGCGGCGGTGGCCCTGGGAGCACAGATGGTGGAAAAACATCTTTGCCTGTCGCGAAAGATCGACACGCCGGACAGCGCATTTGCTGCGGAGCCGGAAGAATTTGCAAGGATGGTGGAAGGGATTCGGTCTGTGGAAGAAGCGCTGGGATCGGTCCATTACGGTCCCACGCCGGCTCAGATGGCGAGCCTCGAAAACCGTCGTTCCCTCTTCGTGGTGGAAGACGTGGAGGCAGGCGAAGAGTTGACGCCCCAAAACGTGCGCAGCATTCGACCCGGCTACGGCTTGCATCCGCGTTATTATCGCGACGTACTTGGTGTCAGGGTAAGCCAAAGGGTGGAGCGTGGGACGCCGCTTTCGTGGGATCTGTTGTGGAGACGGTGACTCGTGAGCCCACAGAGTATTTATTCGAATATTTCGTCGATCACAGCCAGCAGTTGGTCCGGCGAGGGACGCTGAGAGTAGTCGAGGTTGGCGTGGGCCCAGCGTAGTGTGTTCTCGGAGTCGATGATGAAGACTCCCGGGATGGCGTAGCTGTTGTGGTTGCGACCGGAAGCCTCACCCAGATTCATTCCCATCTCTGCCAGCCGCTCCACCTCTTCGTCGTCGGCTTCGTAGACGACGGAGAAGGCTCGGTGAACCTCGAGATCGGAGTCGGAGAGGACGGGAAAGGGGATCTCGTAGGCAGCGTCGGTCTGGGCTGCCTTGTCGGGTTTATCGACGCTGATGGCCACGGGGAGTACGCCTCGGTCGGCGAAGTCGTCGGCGCGCTCGGTCATCTGCCGGATCTGAAAGTTGCAGAAGGGACACCATCCTCCTCGGTAAAAGAAAAGCAGGATCGCCTCGTCTTCAATTAATTCCAGCAAAGAGACTTCGTTTCCGTCGGAGTCGGTGGCGGCGACGTCGGGAGCGGGCTCTCCGGCAGGAATTCCCACTCCTTCGGAGAGTTGGCCAAGGACGTCGTCGTCGGGTGTCTCCGTGGGATTGGCCCTCGGCGTCTCGGCTTGTTCGGAATCACCTTCTGCGGCCGATTCGTCTTCGGCGCGGCCATCTTCGTCGGTATTCGTCTGCGTCTCCTCCTGTGTGACTTCGCTGTGAGCAGTCGTGGAGTCGTCGTCACAGGCGGTGAAGAATGCGAGGAGCAGACCGAGGAGCAAGAATCGTTTGTTCATTTAAGGTTCCTTCATTTCAGATGAGGTAGTTTCCCGCATGAGCGGCATCGCGATGGCTATCATAATGTGTACGGTGGCATAGATCTGTTACAGAAAAAATGATCGGTGCCCAAAGGGGTGTGACCGATTTCTGTCGGTAGTAGTTCCCCGGCCCGGTCCCTGGCCCTCGCCCAGGCCCGTCTTTTCCCACTCCAAGACTGGGAGCAAGGGCAAGGATATGGGCAAGGGTTACTTCGGGCCCGGGCCGGGGACAGGGCCAGGGCCAGGGATCGAGCATTCCAAGTAGTGGGCAACGTTGAGGACCGGGCCGGGGAAAGGGCGGGCTCAACCATAGTGAGATCGACAACCGAACAAGGTGGATCACACCCTGCTCAATGGGCAGAGGGCGCACCTGAGGAAGTGGCGAGAATGATTGTACTTTCGATGAGCGTGCTTATTGTGCTCTCCAGACGGTAGCACAGCATGACACACTTATGGGTGGCGATGATGGACCGCCGGATTCGGTGCATAGGAGCCGGAACGGTGCGGTAACACTCACGGGTGGGGTCGAGGTGTTCCGTGGGAAGTAGGAATTCGACACCGATGAAGTGCGGCACTGTAAACTGTGACAATCAGGGAGGATTTTATGAGAGTGAAACGCTGGCCGATGCTGATATTTCTGCTCACCATTGTGGTGACGCTGACGGGATGCCCCGACGACGATCCCATGATCTCGGTCGATGATCAGACCTTCGAGGAGGGAGATGATCTGAGGGCGATCACCGTGGCGGATGCCACGATCGACAACGACGGTTTTGCTGTGGTGTATGACGATGACGACGGGCAGCCCGGCGACGTCATCGGCGCCTCCCAGTTGTTGGAGGATGGCGATCACCAGGACTTTCAGGTGACGCTGGACCGGGACGTGCAAGACGGAGAGATCATGTGGGCGATCTTGCACTACGATGCGCTCGACGCCGGAGAGTTCGAAAGGCCGGACAAGCAGCCACCGGTGACGGACGACGATGGGAATCGGGTCAAGGATGACTTTCAGATCACCGTCGACATTGACGTGCCCCCGGAGGAGCTGTCGTTGGAGATCGATGATCAGACCCTTCCTGAGGACGACCTTCGCACGATCACGGTGACGGAGGCGATGATCGACGACGACGGATTCGTCGTCATCTTCGAGGATGACGACGGGGATATAGGCGATGAGGTCGTGGGGGCTTCCGAGCTGTTGACGGAGGGAATGCACACGGGATTTACGATCGAGCTCGATCGGGACATCGATGATGAAGAGATATTGTGGGGAAGGTTGCACTACGATGAGCTCGACGAGGGTGAGTTCATCGACGCCGACGAACAGCGCCCGGCCCTCGACGACGACGGCCAGGAGGTCACGGATAGCTTCGAGGTTACAATCCAGCCGCCCGATGACGAGCCCTTTATCGACGTCAGCGATCAGACCTTGAGTTGGGAAGAGGGCGATCTGTCGACGATCGTGATGGTGGACGAGGTCAACGTGGTGGAGGACGGCTGGGTGGCCATCCACGACGGCGCCTGCGAGGATCTGGGAGTGGTGCTGGGCCAGACGGCGTTGGAAGCTGACCACTATACGGACGTGCGTGTGGACCTGAATCGCCCGGCGGCCCCCGAGGGAGGAAGCAATACCCTATGCGCCGTGCTCCACGTGGAGGAGACGGGCGATGACTTCGACCCGGAGGTCGATCTGCCGGCGCGCGATGAGGACGATGAGATCGTCATGGAGAGCTTTACGGTGGACGTCGTGGAGGGGACGGCGGCGATTCGGGTGACCCTGGAGGATGATACGCCACCGGTCTACGTGGTCGATCTCGTGGAGCCGGGAATGTTCAGTCCCGACTTCATGACGGACAATGACGTCGTCGAGATGGAGCTTCGTCGCGGTTGGCGCTACGAATTCGAGAATTTGGTGAGCGACGACGATCCCTTCGAGTTCGCAGATGATCAGGGGAATGCGTTGTTGTCACAGGATACGGAGGCTCCTCTGGAGAACGTGGGGTCCATCAACTGGGTGGAAGATGACGACCTGTTCCGGTTTACGGTCAGCGATGACTTCTTCCAGCAGGTGGAGACCTATCAGAGTGGTGCCCGGGCCAATATGAGCGGGCCCGTGACGTATCTCGACGATTGAGTTCGGATTGAGTTCTGCGCGCATGCTGCGGCGAATTCTATGGCTGCCAGGAGCTTCATTGACTCTGGCTCGTCGATTCGTCGCAGCTTTATTTTTTGTCGAAGCATTTTTTGCGTCTTGATATCACCCCGATGGCGTATCGTAAGCCGCGGTGGCTCGACACGCGTTCGAGGCTTGAGTGCCCGGTGATTCTCTGAGCGCTTCAGGATGTGATTCGTCGTGATCGGCTGTCCAATTCAAGGCGTTTGAGGTCAAAGCAAAAGACACGAGACCGGGCCAGGGGAATACTATCAAAGGAAACCGATCGCAGCCGTGGCCCCGGGGCGGATTGCACCTTGGGCGGTGGTGGGTTAACCTCCGGGACGAAGGCGATAAGGAATTGACTTCGGCCCAGGAGAATCATGGCAAGCGACAAGGGACTCGTCATCGGCGAGGTGACCTCCGATCTCATCCAGATTCTAGATGTCGTCGTGGAATTGCGAAGCAACGAAGGGGCGGCGTCCTACGAACGAGTCTACGAAGCGACGTCGGGAGAGTTGAATCTCCATTTGTTGAGCTATATCCGCTTTTTGGAAGGGGAGCAGTTGGTGACCTACGATCGGATCAGTGACGAGATCGAGGTCACAACGCAGGGGGAGCAGGTGCGGCTGGGGCCGGAGCAAATACGCGGCGCCGCTGCCGAAGCCTTCGCCGAACGACTGGTCGACGATGGGGAAGAAGGGTCATGGAGCGGCGGTGAACAGGCCGCGATGGGGGCCCACACCCAGGAGGAATTCGCCGATGTATTCGGAGAAGCCGTGGAGGGAATCGACGATGCCTTCGGCGACGGTGGCCAGGCGCCGGTTCAGCAACAGGTAGCCGGCGGGTCGGAGGATGGAGACGCGGCGCTGGACGGCGGCGTGTCCTATGAAGATTCGTCGGGTCCGGAAGGCTCGGCAAAGGATAGTCAAGTCAGCACGCAGGCGACGGGGCCGGCATCGGACCCGTCCAATTCGCTCCCAGACGAGGAGACATCGATGAACGGTGAAACAGAAACGCCCGCAGCGGCCGCCCAGTGGTCGGCGCCAAGCCAGGAGAGTCCGGTGGATCAACAGGCATTTGAGCGAATCGAAGAGATCGGAAGCGGCGGCATCGGCACCGTATATCTCGGCCGGCAGGTGCGGCTGAATCGACAGGTGGCGATCAAAGAGATCCGCGAGATCTTCAACGTCTTCGCCGGAGTTCAGCGTGACGATATCATCGCCCGCTTCCAATCAATTGCGGAGACGCAGGCCTCCTTGCTCCATCCCAATATCGTTCAGCTCATCGACGTGAGCACCACATCGGAGTATCCCTTTTCGGTGATGCAATACGCCCCGAACGGGAATTTGCGCCGCCTCATCGAGCACGGAAAGCGGCCGCCGTTGAAGGTGTCGCTGAAGTATTTCTTGCAGATGCTCCATGCCATCAATACGGCTCACGATCAGGGCGTGGTCCACGGAAGTCTGAAGCCGGAGAACGTGGTCCTCGATCAGGCGGGCAACGCGCTGGTGACGGATTTCGGCATCTCCAAGATCGTGGAGCGCGAGGGAGGTCGAGGAAACCAGGTCTACGTCGGCGTAGGTTCCGTAGCCTATATGAGTCCGGAGCAATTTCAGGACCCGAACCTGGCCACCGTACAGAGCGATATCTACTCGTTGGGTATCATGCTCTACGAGATGCTGACCGGAAAGGTGCCGGGACGCCGATCTCCCATGCCGTCGAGCTTCTATCCCGATATTCCCCGAACGTTGGATGATATCTTCGACCAGATGTCGATGGACCGCGAGGAGGATCGCTACGACGCGGTGGATGAGATCATCGTCGATCTTCATCGCTCGGAGGCGGTTCTGGATCTGCTGGACAAGCGTTCGGGAGTCCTCTTTTTGCGCGATCCCATGACCCATGGTGAATTGGGGCTGGGAGAGGATGTGGAGCTGGACGTGGAGCCTTCAGGTGGTGGCGAAGGCGCAGCGGTGGTGACCGACGAGGAATTGAAGGAAGAAGGGGAGTCGGTGGCCGACGAGGTAGAGGAAGAAGAGGCGCAAGAGGTCGGCGGGGACACGCCGCAGGAGGAGGATGAGGCCTCAGACGTCGAAGAGTCCGCAGAAGAGGATGAGGCAGCAGAGGATGACGAAGGGTCCGACGACGGGTCCGATGAAGATGGCGACGTGCTCGATAAGCTCGACAAATACGGGGAGATGTTTGACGACTGAGGGGGGACGGAGCCATGTCAATTCCAGGCATCATCGATTTCGAAGGGAGATTTCCCCGCGTCCATCCGGGGGTCTTCGTCGGCCCCGGCGCCCGTGTGATAGGAGACGTCGAACTCGGTGCTCATAGCAGCGTGTGGTATAATACGGTGATCCGTGGCGACGTCTGTCCCATCACCATCGGGGAGCGCACCAATATTCAGGATCTGTGCGTCGTCCACGTTACGAGCGGAGTCCATCCCACGCATATTGGCAGGGAAGTCACGGTGGGCCACAAGGCCACGATTCACGGATGTCGAATCGCCGATCGTTGCCTCATAGGAATGGGGGCCATCATATTGGATGGGGCGGAGATCGAGGAGGAGTGCCTGATTGCGGCGGGGACGCTGATCCCGCCGGGAATGCACGTGCCGGCGGGAAGTCTCGTCATGGGCTCGCCGGGCAAGGTCAAGCGTGAGTTGACGGAAAAAGAGCGCCAGTCAATAGCGCTGTCGGCGGCCCATTATGTAGAGTTGGCCGAACGGCACCGGGGAGGGTGATCAGGTCTGGCCGCCAAGCGCTTCTTTCGCCGAAAAAAACAAGGGAGATGCTGGGGATAATGGGGATATGGGGATGAACTTGTGTTTTGTCCCCCCACAGGATCGGGAGAAGTACGCCGGTTTTCGAAGCAGGAGTGGTTTAGTCGCCGGAGGCGCGGATCAGGCCCAGGCGGTGGCCTATGAGCAGCACCTTGTAGCCCGAGAAATCTTCGAAGCCCATATCGGCCCGGCAGCCGCGGTGTCTGGCGAGCATGAATTCGTCGAAGCGGTGGTGTTCGGGGTTCCACAGATCGACGTGGGAGAGGATTTCGTGGCCGCGATCTTCGGTGGTGCAGTCGGTCATCAGGCTGCGGCAAGCCTGTTCTTTGATCTCCTGTATTTCGCACAGGTCGAGGCCGCCCTCGTCGTTGAGATCGGTGAGGTAGATGCGGCTATTGTAGAGGCCGCGCGCGTTGTGGACGGCGTCGACGCGCTCGATGTGGCGGTCGCGCAGGACGAAATCCGGGGTGTGAGGATCGACGATGGCCACGTTGGTCTCGTGGATCTTTCTGCGCCGCTGTTCCAGGCGAACCTGATAGCCGATGCCCCAGACCCAGGTGTCGATGGGATCGAAGGGAAGCAGTGAGAAGTTGTGGTATTTGCGGTTTCCCGAAGAGGCGACGAAGGGACATTGGTCGAGAGGCTCGTCGAAGAGTTGGAATGAGTCCAAGACAGACCACCGATCAGAGTCGGCAGGCTCGAGAGAGGTCCAGACGAGTTGGGAGGTCGCCGACGTGGGACAAGAGGTGCCGCTCGGTGCGGTGCCACAGATGGAGAGGAGGACGCGGTGAGTGCCGTCGCGGTGTTCGTATGCCTCGACGCCGTGGCTCTCTCGGCCGTAATCGGTGCAGATGGAGGGCAGCGCGCCGAGGTCGTCGATGTGTTCGACGACGTCGGTGACATCTTCGATGGGTTTCCAACGCCCGGAGAAATATTCGAGCGATCCGAAGAGCCACCTTCCGTCGCGTTGGCGCCATACGCCAAGGGCGTCGTCGCGCGGAGGACCGCCGGCCGGGGCCGATGCCGGTCGGAGGCCGCCGGTGTCGACGACGGCGAAGCGGGGCTCACCGGAAGAGCGAATCGTGGCGGTCATGCGTGTTTCGGGAGAGCTCCGAGTTGCGTCGTCGGTGTCGTAAAGATCGACGCGAAACGCCAACTGCTGCAAGGGGAGGGCTGCCACATAGGGCAGGGCCTCCAGGCCGACGGCTACCTCGAGGCGGTAGCCCCGGTCCGTCTTCTGTCCGGCGGCCCACACCGATCGGGAGGGAAGAGAGCGGCTGGTATCGTAGGCCGCGGCCTGACCGTCGGGGGTGATGGCGATGGCCGATTCGGCGGCGACGTCGAGGCGGTCTCGCAGAGCCGAGGGAAGAGCCTGGAGCAGATCGTCGAGTTGAGGGTCACGAAGGCGGATGACTACGCCGTCCAGCAGGTTGGTCGGATCGGAGGGGATGACCACGTCGTCGGCGACCTCCACCCAGAAGTAGACGTGGCTTTCGTCGTGGTTGACGACGACAGCGAAGCTCGCGTCTTCGGGGCCGTCCCAGTTGTGGGCGCCGTCGTAGACGTGTTCTCCGGAATCGATGCGGCGATGGTGGGATAGATCCCATCCGTCGGGGTTGGCGTCGATGGTACGGGCCGGTTCGGAGGCGGCCTCGTCGACGTCGTATGGCGAGGAGTCGACGGTTCGGGTCGCACGCCGGTGGCGCTCACGTGCGGCGCGGTCGACCTGGGGATCCTCATCGAGGATATCCCGTTGACCCTCGTCAGCAGCGGCGAAGGGATCGAATTGCTCTCCCGAGGAGCTGGAACAAGCGGTGAGGGCGAAAAGAGCGGCGAAGGCGACGACAGTGATGACGGGATGGACGATGTTCATGGCGCTCGTTGCCTGTGGAGGGCTGCTCAATTGAGGGATTTGCCAAGTCGATGAAGCAGGTTCAGGGCCTCAATGGGGCTCAATGTATCAACGTCGATGCCGCGAAGCGTATCGAGAGCCTCCTCTTCTTCGGGATTCAGAGAGGTGCCGCCCATTTGAAAGAGGCTCATCTGATTGGGGTTATGCCTCTTGCTGGCCCGCGGCGGGCCGTCGGGGTCGGCGGCCGGGGTGGGGAGGCCCATCTCGTCGAATTGGCCCTGCTCCAGGTTCTGGAGAACCTGTTTGGCCCGGTGAACGACCTCGTCGGGGAGTCCGGCGAGGCGGCCAACCTGGATGCCGTAGGAGTGGTTGGCGCGGCCGTCGACGAGCTTTCGCAAAAAGACGATGTCGTCGTTCCACTCTTTGACGGCGATGCTCATATTGCGCATCCCGTCGAGGGTGCGGTCGAGCTCGGTGAGCTCGTGGTAATGGGTGGCAAACATGGTGCGTGCGCCGATTTCGTCGTGGAGGTATTCGGCGACCGCCCAGGCGATGGAGAGCCCATCGAAGGTGGCCGTGCCGCGGCCGATCTCGTCGAGAATAATGAGGCTCTTGTTGGTGGCGTTGTTGAGAATGTGGGCCGCTTCGGTCATCTCCACCATGAAGGTGGACTGGCCCTTTGCCAGGTTGTCGCTGGCGCCGACGCGGCTGAAGATCTTGTCGACGACGCCGATGTGGGCGCTCTTTGCGGGGACGTAGGAGCCCATCTGGGCCAGAAGGGTGATGAGCGCCACCTGGCGAATCACCGTCGATTTGCCGGCCATATTGGGGCCGGTGACGATGAGGAGGAACTCATCGTCCGTATCGAGGACCACCGAGTTGGGAACGAAGCGATCGTTCTCAAGGGTCTGCTCGACGACGGGGTGGCGCCCCTGGTCGATGTCGATACGCGTACCCTCGTCGACGGTGGGGCGGGCGTATTCGCGGCGTCTGGCGAGCTCGGCGAGGCCGGTGATGACGTCCAGGTCGGCCACGGCGCTTGCGGTCTGCAGAAGTCTGCCGATGGAGTCGGCCACCTGGGCGCGCAGATCGTTGAAGAGCTCGTATTCGAGATCTTTTCGCCGTTCCTGGGCGCTCAAGATCTCCTCTTCCTTTTCCTTGAGCTCCGGGATGAAGTAGCGCTCGCTGTTGGTGAGGGTCTGCTTTCGGATGTAGTCGTCGGGCACGCGGTCGAGGTTGGCCTTGGTGACCTCGATGAAGTAGCCGAAGACCTTATTGAAGTTGACCTTGAGGCTGGAGATGCCGGTGCGCTCGCTCTCACGTAGCTGGAGCTGTTTCATCCAGTCCTTTCCCGATTCGGCGATGTCGAGCAATTCGTCCAACTCGTCGTGAAAGCCCTTTCGAAATAGCCCGCCTTCGGTGAGCTCCGTAGGAGGATTGTCGACCAGGGCCTCGTCGATGAGCGTGCAGAGATCTTCGCAGGGGTCGAGGGAGTCGGCCAGGCGCTGCAAGAGGGGAACTTCGGTGTCGATTTCGAAGAGCAGCGCTACGGCGTCTGGAAGGACGGCCAGGGTGGATTGAAGGCTTCGGATGTCGCGGGCGTTGGCGCGCCCGGAGGCGACGCGGCCACAGAGGCGTTCGATATCGTAGACCTCGTCGAGGGCTTCTCGAAGGTCCTGGCGAAGAGCGGGGCGATCACAGATGACTTCGACGGCGTCGAGGCGCTCGTTGATGTGTTCGGGATCGATGAGCGGATAGTTGAGCCAGTGGCGAAGGCGGCGACTTCCCAGGGCGGTCTTCGTCTCGTCGATGATGCTCAGGAGGCTTCCCGATCGGCGACCGCCCATCAGGGTCTTCGTGAGCTCCAGATTTGCCTTCGTGGACTCGTCGACGACGAGAAAGGAGCTTGCACGATAGGGTTCGAGGCGCTGGACGACGGCGGTAATGCCGCGCTGGGTGTCGACGAGATAGGCCAAGACGGCGGCGACGGCGGACTCCACCAGGTCATTTGCCAGAAAGCCGAAGTCCCGAGCCTGGTGAAAGAAGGTGGCCACGTCATCGGTGCCCAGAAAGAAGCCGTCGCCGTCGAGGTCCTCGGCGAGGCGTACTCCTTCGCCGAGGCGGCGGCGCAGGTGGTCGACGTCGAAGTATTCGGACTGGCGTGGGCGAAAGACGAGGCCGTGAAAGCGGCCGTCTTCGTCCTGGAAGAGCCGGCGGTGTTCCTCGGGTACCAGGAGCTCTCGAGCCTCGATGCGCTCCAATTCGGCGGATAATTCTTCCAGTCCCGCCAACTCGGTGGCCCGGAAGTCGCCGGTGGTAATATCGAGGTAGGCAAGCCCCACGTCGGCGCCGGAGACCCCGGAGCCGGGGACGACGGCGGCCAGGTAGTTGGGAGCCCGGTCGTCGAGGTTCTCCTCGTCGAGCTGAACGCCGGGGCTGACGATGCGCACCACGTCGCGCTGGACGATGCCCTTGGCCTGGGAGGCGTCCTCGATCTGTTCGCAGATGGCCACGGAGAATCCGCGGTCTACCAGCGTTCGGATATAAGAGCGTGAGGAATGGTGAGGCATGCCCGCCATGGGGATCTCTTTTTCGCCTTTATTTCGCGCCGTGAGCGTCAGGTCGCATTCGCGCGAGACCACGACGGCGTCCTCGAAGAACATCTCGTAGAAGTCACCGAGGCGAAAAAAGAGGATCGAATCCGGATACCGCTCCTTGATATCCAGATATTGCTGAATCATGGGAGTGACACTCATGGGACTTCGCACGCCATCGGGGAAGATGAAGGGGGCGAATTCACGACCGCAGATGCCGCGAAACATACCAAGGGCGAGGGGGGATGAGAAGTGGAGGGAATGTCTACTGCCGATGGCCGGGAGACCATCGTCTCCGGGAGAGTATATGGTTTTTCGGAGACGATGCGGCTCCTGCCGATGGGTGGGAGGCCATCGTATTCGGGACAAAGCCGAGACGTGAGGATGGATCAGTTATTCTTCTTCGAGGGTGGGAAAATAGATCTCGATGAGGTCTTGGAAGACCCCATCCCAGACCTCGGTGGTCCTCCAGTCGTGCTCGGCGAGGACGACGCGGGCCGGGAAGTCGCTTCCTCCGATGAAGGTAGTTTCGATAAAATAGAGGTTTTCCGAGGGGTCGTAGAAGCCCTGAGCGAATTCGAAGTCCCACCAGCTATCCCCGTCATAGTCGTAGACGAAGATCGCCGGTGCGAGATGGTCGGTGTCGAAGTCTTCGGGGACGGTGAGAACGGTGTAGAATGCGGTGTCGTGGGCAGCCACGACGGCCTCGTCGTCGTGGAGCTCGGTAGCCGTGATCTCTACGGCCTCGTCGAGTGCCGCGATAGCGTCGCCTTCGTAGGCGAACTCACCGACCGATTCGGCATCGATACGACTGACATCGACGAGCAATCCGTCTTCAGCGATGGAGGGGTCATGACCGTCGTCTACCAGTTCATTATAAACGTGGGGGTGGCCGGCGATCATGAGGTCATCGTCGAAGATGGTGAAATAGCCGGCGAAGATTCGATTCGTATCTTCCAGGAGTCGATCCTCGGGCTCAGGGTCGTCGGCATCATTGATGGGGCCCGTGTCGGTCGTATCCCCCACGTCCGCCGTGTCTCCTGCGTCGGTCGTATCCCCGGTATCCGCATCGGCGCCGGAGTCGAGGCTATCGTCGACGTCGGCCTGTTGTGCATCGCCGGGGTCGGTGTCCTGGACGTCGGCGGTGTCCTGTGGGGTAGAGACGTCCTGTCCGGCGTCTGCCTCGGTGTCGTTGGAAGAAGCCTCACCGTTTGGCGACGAACAGGCAGTGATGGCGAGGAAAAGAATCAGGATTGCCAACAGAGAGGGGCCAACGAGGGAGGCGGGCAGAAGTCGGTGAAAGGGGAACAAACTCTTCATTTGAGGGGCCTGATGGGTTGAGTCAAAATCTAGTGGATAACAAGTTCTACGCAACCGAATCACTCGGCGAGGATCATGGTGGTGGACTCGATGCCGAAGGCGTCCCAGCGGCCGCTTCCGAGTTGGCCGAAGGTAAAGGAGTGGTAGTCGAAGCCGTCGATCTGAGGGGTGTATAGGGTCGTGAAGAGGGTACCCGATTGATAGGGGTCGGGGCGCTGATCGGAGGGCAGATCGGAAAAGGACGGAAATTCGGGGAGAGGGATGATTCGGTGATGTCCCGGAGCCAGGAATTTCCAAGCAGGAAGCCCATAGGAGTTGCGCAGGATGATATAGTGGAAGTCCGGTTCGTTGATGCCCTTTAGGCCCAGACGGATTTCGCCGTCGGCCTCGGCGCCCTGCTCGGGCTTGATCAATTCGGGGACGGCGACCAGGGGGCGTGTGGATTGGAGGTGTCCGACGTCGTTGATTCCCTTGATGGTGGTTCGAGAATAGGGGATGCCACCATCGGTATAGGAGCCGACGACGGCGGCGTAGCTGATATTCTCCAGGGGGCCCTCTGGGGCGGGCAGGGGCTCGGCATAGAGGATGTCGTCCAGGCCGGTGATGGGCTCGGGCATGCGGAAGACGCCCTCGTAGCCGAAGTCCAGGTAGGGCTGGATCCGGTTCGACGTCGGGCCGTCGGGGGCGTAGACCGGATCCTGGATTCGGATCGGGATGGAGGACTCGAGTGGGATATTGCACTCCAGGTCGGCGTCGATGACCTGTCCGTTGCCGACGGAGAAATTTCTCTTTACGGCCATCATCTTGGCCTGGAAGTAGTCCTCTTCTTCGAAGTAGCGGCCACAGAGGGCGATGAGGGCGACGTCGCCGACGCGGGAGCGAAGCTCATAGCTCCCCTCGCCATCGATGACGGAGTCGGCGCCGGGGGCAAAGTCGAAGCCGCCGATGGCGCTTCGAGTGGTGCGGACCATGGTCATATCGTAGACGGGGACGCCGCCGTGGGGATCGGAGCCCTTGCCGGTGATGGTGACGTTGCCGCGGAAGGTGGACATCGGAGGCGGTTGAATTTCGCCACCGCCGTCGCCGTCGGCGGGCTCCGTAGGATCGAGGATGAGGGTGACGTTTTCGGCGTTGAGCTCGCGCACGGTGAAGGTGGACAGACCTGCGGCGGTGGCGGTGATGGTCTGGGGGCCGCGGATGTCGGGGCCAGACAGGGTGATCTGACCCTGGGCGTTGGTATAGCCCCGGTAGGGAGTGTCCGGGTTGAGTGAGAGCATGACGAAGGCGTTGGGGACGGGCGATCCGTCGATGGCGAGGACGGAGACGTTGACGGTGCCGTCGATTCGGCTTCCCCAGGCTCCGCCGAAGCTGCTCAGGGGCTGATAGTAGACGAAGGGATAGGGAGGCTCGGCCTGTTGCTCCATGGCAGATAGCACGACATCACGGGCGCCGGTGGTCGACGACGGTGGGGTGCGAAAGGTCACCGTATAGGGGTCGAGGCGACGGACGTCGCTGGCCGATTCACCGCCGACGTCGATGGAAATATTGCCGTCGAAGCCCACTCCGCGAAGAGTAACGAAGGTATTGCCGGCCATGGCTCCCCGGCTGGGGGTCATGGACCAAACCTGAAGGTCGGTCTCGAAGTAGAAGCCGTCGCTCAGGGTGTTGTCGCGATGGGTGTCGGAGACGGTGACGTCGACGGAGCCTGCCTCGGCCTGTGGGGTGGTGACCAGAAGCTCGCCGTCATCGATGACCTCGAAGGAGGCACTGCGGCCCCCGAAGGAGACGCGCTGCGTCTCGGAGAGCCCTTCGCCGTAGATGGCGACCGTCTCGCCGCCGTCGGTGCTCCCCGTGTTGGGGACGACCTCGTCGATGTGCAGGGGGGCCACATACCTGAGAGCGTCGTCGAGGCGGTCTCGCTCCAAGCCGTCGCGAACCAGGGAGATATCTGCCAGCCCCGCAGAGGAGGCCGAGGGGGCTTCGATGCGCGCGTGGGTGGATGCAGTGTCGACGATGGTGGCCACAGATCCGTCGATGAGAATCTGAACGTCTGAGGCGTCGAGGTTGCGCCCCGATACCAGGTGTTCCGTTCCTCCCGCCAATTCGGATAGATGAGGCTGGACGGAATATAAAACGTCCTGTGCTCCGTCGTCGTAGACGAAGCCCTGGGACAGGCGCTCGGTGTCGTATTCGTTTTCGAGGACGACGTCGACGGGGCCGGCGGAGTCTGCAGAGGGTGTGGAGACGGTGACGGTCTGGGCGGCGACGTTGACGAATTCGACGTCGGCCGGACGGTCGCCGAAGCGAACGGAGACGTCGGAGGTGATGCCCTTTGCGCTGATGGTGACCAGTTCACCGCCAGAGACGTCTCCGACGGCGGGCTCGACGAGGTCGATCTCGATGGGGTCGAAGAAGTAAACGGCGTCTTCGACGACGTCACTGGCGTCGGGAGCGGAGACGCGAAGGTCGGCGCTGCCGCGGTTCATGGGAGGGACGACGACGTGGGCGATGGAGTCGGTGACGACGTTGATGCGCCGAGCGGGCACTCCGTCGAAGCTGACGCCCATGGGGTCGCCGAAGCCGGAGCCGTAGAGGGTGATCTCGAAGCCACCGGTGGTGGGGACGATGTCGGGGACGACATTGTCGACCCGCACGGAATCGGCGTAGGTGAAGCCGTTGGTGATTTCGGAGACCTCGCCATTGGGAGAGATGGCGCGTACGTTGACCGGTCCGTGGGTTGTGGCCGGCGGGGTATGGGCGACGAGTTGGCCGTGGGAGACGGTGACGTCGGCGGGCTGGTTTCCGAAGAGAAGTTCCGTGTCTTCGCTCAGGTCGGCGCCGGTGACGTGGACCAGCGTGCCCCCTTCGACGGGGCCGCGAGCGGGGATGACGGCGTCGATGCGAAAGTCGTCGTCGTCCCAGTCCCAATCCTGTCCGGAGTCCTCATCGGGTCGGTCGGCGTCGGGATCGGAAGGGCCGGCGTCCTGATGGGGAGGAAGATCGGTGTCGTCCGTAGCCGCGTCGTCGACGCCGGCGTCGTAATCCTGGCCAGAGTCGGGCTGCGGCAGACCATCGGGCTCGTCGCTGCAGGCGACGAGTCCAAAGAAGATAAGCAGGAGGACGGTGGGCCACACCGGAAGTTGGTGAAAAGCGTTGAGTCGTCGCACCATAGCTCCGAAAGTCGGGAGAGAGTCAGGCAATCGGCAAAGGAGAAGTCCTTAGAGAACGATATTCAAGAAGGTCAGGCTGACGGCATCGGCGCTGGTCGTGCTGAGGTTATCATAGGTGAAATTCTCCAGTGAGACGTCCTCGTAGCGATAACCGACGCCGACCATAATATAGGATTGACCCACATAAGGCATGGGTGGAATTTCGATGCCGTCGTCGTTTTCGACGGCGTAGTCAGAGAGATCGGGAAAGTCGGGGAAAACAAAATGTTTGCGGTCGCCGGGGACGAAGGCCTCCCAGCCGATCTGTCCCATGCCGTAGATGAGCTGGAAATAATAGAAGTCGGGGGCGTAGTCGCCGTGGAGCTCCCACTGGACGAGACCGTTTTCGGGGCTCTGGCCCTGCTGGGGGGTTATAAATTCGAGGGTAGAGACCATGGGAGGCGTCGAGTAGTTCTGGTTGAGGTTCGTGATCCCAGTGAGGGTAGCCTGGCTCCTGGGGGGATTGTCGAAGTCATCGAAGGGCTCGCGGGTGCTCTGAGCGATGATATTGAAAGAAGCATCGGAGAGGGCGCCGCTGAGCCAGGGGAGATGCTCGATCTGCATGAGGTTGGACTGAGAGGTGTACTCCGTGGGCAGCGGTCCGTAGACGCCGTCGATGGCCAGATCGAGAAAGACATGAGCGTGGTTGGTGTCGGGAGCGTTGGGGTCGTCGGAGTCGATGGGGGCGCCGTCGAAGCTGAGGCCGAAGGAGTGGGCAAGGGGAATGTCGAGATCGATGTCCACTTCGTACTCTCCACCGTCGGCGGCGTTGAGATAACGGGCCGTCCCCATATAGGTAGGGGTAAACTCTCCGGTGGCGCTGTCATAGATGCCGGCGAAGGCGACGAGGGCGAGCTGGCCGATGCGAGTGTGGAGAAGGTATTCGGCGTCGTCCTGGGGGTCGAAGACGTCGACGACGAATTGGTTGCCCGGATCGATGATGCGATCGTCGTGCATGGAGGGAAGGGTGTCGAGGACGATGGCGCGGATGCGCTGCGTGGGTGTGAGGTTGGCCTCGACCTCGATTTTCTGAAGGCCGTTGATATTCCCGTAGTAGGTGGCCGACGGAGGCGGCGGGGGCATGGGAGGATCGCCGTCGTCGTCGGGGTGGAGGAAGACGGTGATATTCTCGGCGTCCACGTACTGAACGGTGGCGCTGGAGTGTTCGGCGGCGGCGACGCTGATGGTCTGTTCACCGAAGACGTCGGGGCCCGACAGAGTCACCAGTCCCATGGCGTCGGTGGCGCCGGTATAGGTGGAGTCGGCGCTGGTGGAGAGCATGACGAAGGCGTTTTCCACGGGTTGACCGCCGATATTGAAGACTGTGACGTTGACGGATCCGTCGATGGGATTGCCCCATGCGCCGCCGGTCTGGGCGCCGGGATTGAAGTAGGTGTAGAGCTCGTCAGCCAGGGCCTGGTCGCCGTCTTGTTCGGCCGTCACTTCCACGGCGTCGCTGGGATGCGCCGGGGTGCGCAGGGCGATGGTGGTGGAGTCGAGGAGTTCCAGCTCCGTGGCCGGTTCAGTGCCGAAGAAGACCTCCGTGTCCTCGCGAAATCCCGTTCCGTAGAGTTCGACGTAGGTATTTCCGGCGACGGATCCGCGGGTGGGATCGAAGCCCCAGAGCTGGAGGGGGCCGAGATATTCGAAGGCGTCGTCTACGATGAGTTCTCGGCCGTCGTCGGTGGCGAGGACCAGGTCGGCGGGCCCGGGGTTGGCGGGGGGCGTGTCGAATTGCAGGGTCTGTCCGTCGATGACGTCGAAGCCAACGGAGATGCCGGCCAGGGACAACTCTGCGAGAGCGTCGAAGCCGCTGCCGGTGACGGTGACCTGCGTGCCGCCGTCGACATCGCCTTCGGCGGGAGAAAGATCGGTGACGCTCAGAGGTACGTAGAAGGTAAAGGCGTCATCGGTGCTGGTGGACTGCTGAGCGTCGCTGACGGTGACCTCTACGGGTCCGGCGTCGGAGACCGAAGGGGTGTCGACGGCGATGATGTGATCATCGACGGCGACGACGGTGGCGTCGTCGTCACCGAAGGAGACGGCGGGGCCGGAGAGGTCGGCGAAATACCCCGTCAGGTAGACGCGCTGACCGCCGTCGGTGGAGCCTGTGGGGGGAACGACGGCGTCGAGATGCAGCTCCTGAATGTCCTCGTCGAGATAGGCGAAGGCGTCGTGGAGGCGGTGGCCGTCGTTGTCGGTCTCCACGCGGACGTCGACCACGCCGGGGGAGGCCTGCGCGGGGGTCAGCACCGTGGCCTGTGTGCCATCGTCGGCGACGTCGAGGACGGCGGCAGCGGAGGAGCCGAAGACGACGTGAAGGCTGGCGTCAAATTGGTTTCCGTAGAGGACGACCTCTTCACCGCCGCTGACCGCACCGAAGGGAGGGTCGACGGCGTCGAGTGCGACGGGAGCGAAGTAGGTGACGGCGTCGGTCTTCAGGTAGGTATCGTCGTGGTCGACGAGGCGAAGGTCTGCGGGACCAGCCGGGTTCGGGGGAGCGATGAATCGAAGGCGGTTGGGGTTGACGAATTCGTGGTCCGCCGCTGCCTTTCCGCCGACGGTCACCCTGGTGTCCTCGCTGAAGCCCCGTCCGTCGATGGTGACCTGCAGCCCGCCTTTGGTGGGAAGTAGCGAGGGGGAGAGGGCTTCGATCTCCAGGGGCTCGATATAGGTGAAACCGTCGGCGATGGAATCCTCGCCAGTTTCTTCGTCGATGACGCGAACCGTCACCGGTCCGAGGTTGTCACCGGCGGGAGTGATGCCGGCCAGATCGGAGTCGACGAC
>SLPW01000333.1 GCA_007131755.1 Myxococcales bacterium
AATCGTCTTCGGAGGGGCATTCGCGGAAGGCGTGGAGCGCTGTACGCGGAGCACTGCATCGCGAAAAAAGAGCGCTGGGACGTGGATGCACGAAAGAGCCCACTGAGCCTCTGCTGATTACGCTGAATAACAGCTCGACGTTGGTTGCTGTGCGAGGTGTTGTGCTGCTCTCGTACGTATGGGGGATGCGGCGGGGACTGCCGATGGCCGGGGGACCATGGTCTGCGAAAAACCACGGAACGTCCCGGAGACGATAGGGTCCTCCCTATCGGCAGTATGCAGTTCGGGAAAAAGGCGCCCTGCACGTAGCCCCTATCCGTGGAAACCAGCACAACCCGTCGGAGCTGTTTGCCACGCTTTCGCGACGCTTCGCGAGCTCTGCCGGAACCTGACCCCCTGACTTCCCGACCTCCCACCACCTATGCTACCCTCCAGGCCACTACGGACGCCTCCCACCGGGGACAATAGCGGTGCTCACCGACCTGGACATCGAGCCCTTTTATCGAACGAATGCCCGCGAGGTTCGGTAGAGTTGATCATCCTTGAGCGATGATTGTCCATCCGAGACAATCGAGCGATCGGTAGTTAAAGATGTGAACTAGGCCTGTATCATTGGCGATTTCGAGATACTGCTCGGAACCTTGTCGTGGAATCAGCAAATGAAGCAATAGAATTTGCTCGTCGAGTCTTCGAGTTGATCGATCGGACTCGCACGGTGTCCACCTACAAGCTGGCCTTGTTATTGGCGCTTATCGATTGCTGTCAGGAGGGATTCGATGAACGAGGTGCAGCTCCTGGAATGGTAACTACTCGCCAGGTGGCCCGGAGGGTGTTGGAACTCTACTGGCATCAGGCGCGCATCTACGATGAACAGCAATGTGTGTTGCTCCAAAATAATGGAAGCCAGGCCGAGGTGCTGACGCGGATTGGACGTTTTCGGCGAGAACACGCCAATGTGACGTCCTCCTACGTCGCCGAACGGCGGGAGCCGATGGCGTTCGCGCGATTACTCAATCATGTGGAATGGAAGCTTATCGAAATGCCCATTCCGCGATTACACACCATGGGAACTGTCTCCGGCGAACCTCTGATCTACGATATTCACTGGAGTAAAGGGATTCGGAAGCGGGCGTCAGGGATCAGCGCCTATCAACAGGCGTATTTGGAGGCTGTGTCAGAGTATGGTCATGCTGATCTATTGGACTTATTGGACGGGGGTGACTTCGACAACAGAATCCGCCTCGGCGACGGTGTAGGTGACTATCTCGTCTGGCTGGCTCCTCTCCTGCGGCCCATCATTCAACGAGAGTGGACGCGACTGGTGGCGCATTTCAACGATGTGAAGACTCACCGAATAGAGGAGTTTCTCTTCGGACCGGAACGTTCCGACCTCAGCGGACTTCGAGAGCCACTGCGTGAATTGCAAGAGGGACGTTGTTTCTATTGTGATGCTGCGATCAGAGGCTCTGCGGAGGTGGATCATTTCATCGCGTGGGCCCGTTGTCCGAACGATGACCTGCACAATCTTGTGCTTGCACATGGAACCTGCAATCTGGGCAAAAGTGATCACCTCGCGGGAGTGAATCACCTGCAGCGTTGGATAAAGCGATTTGAACCGGGCTCGGCGCTGAATGACGGAATACGCAGTGTGGCGGACGATATCCAGTGGCCAGCAAGCGAGTCGAGGAGCCTCAATATAGCGCGAGCCATTTATCTGCCAGTACCACCGGATACCCCGCTGTGGGCGCGGGGCAAGCAGATCTTTGAGCCGGCAAAACCCAGTGAGATCAGGGACGTGCTTGCCTCCGTTGCGTAGATTGGGCGGATAGATTGACTGTAGTCGAGTGCCCCGGTTGGGGAGGAGTTAGGTTTGGTCGGTGAGGTAGTTGGCCTTGGCGGGGATGACGTAGCGGACGCCGCCGCGGGGGTCTTCGACGTCGCCGTGGTAGCGGGGGATGAGGTGGACGTGGAGGTGCATGACCGTCTGGCCGGCGGCGGCGCCGATGTTGATGCCCACGTTGTAGCCGTCGGGTTGGAAGCGCTCGTCGAGGAGGGGTTTGACGTCGTCGACGAGGTCCATCAGCGCTCGGCGTTCGTCGGGGGTGGCGTCGAACCAAGTGGGCACTTCCCGGCGCGGGATGACAAGGGTGTGGCCCTCGGTGACCGGATAGGCGTCGAAGATGGCGAAAGCCAGGTCGTTGGAGACCAGCCAGTCCGACGGTGGAATCTGTGTGAATGGGGAGGTCATGGGGCGATGGTAAGCGGCAGAATTGGTGGGGTCAATCGCGACGATGAGGGAGGCCTGCGAGTTGGCCGTGGCGAATTGGGAGGAGCGGCGGAAGGTCTGCGAGGCTTTTCGCGAGCGGGCCATGGCGGCGCTTGCGCCTTTGAATCCGCGGTATAATGGAGACCTCGAGCGTTGTGTGCCTCATACGTTGAACGTGGCCTTCGAGGGGGTCGGCCAGGAGGCGTTGATCGTGGGCCACCTCCCCCGACCCGCCAGGCGGGTGCCCCGGCTGGGGAGGGGGGCGGGGTGTGTGGTGCCTCGATCAAAAGTCGTACTTTCGCGTCAGATTCAGTCCGCCGGTGTAGGCGTAGGAGACATAGTCATCGTAACCGTAGACGACGAGGCCGAATCCGGTGTCGGCTTCCACGAAATGTGGGCCGGGTTCGACCTCGATGTGGGCGACGACGAGGTTGTAGTCTTGTAGAAGGTGATGGTCGTAGTCGGTGGGGTCGAGTTCGTCGCCATCGAGCACGATATTGTGTCCGGAGGGAATGATGACCGTGATGTAGCTGACGTGGTACGTCGGTGGCGTCAGGAACGTGTAGGAGTTGCGGTATTGGTGCTGCGGGGGAGGAAGGTGTTGGGCGGGATCGCCGGCGTGGTCGCCAAAGGACGAATTGGGGTCGACGGTTTGCTGACCGCTCATGAATCCAGTGATGGAAAACGGGTTGCTTCCGACGGCGCGAAAAGGCTCCTGGGTGCCGAATTCGCAGGTTTGTCCCTGGTCCAACTCAAAGATGCCGTTCGCCTGTTCATTGCCGAATTGTGGGTCCCCGCAATGGGGGACGTGGGGATTGGTCGTCGCTAGCACGTCCGCATGGGCGACTGAGATGCCGACGTCGATGATGGTGCCATCTTCGCGGGCGACGAACTTCCAATACGTCCCCTCCAGCGAATTCGGGTCGGCGGCGTTGGAGGGATCGCGCAGTTTGTGGGGGGCGGCCACGAAGGTATTTCCCCAGGTCTCCAGTGGGAGTAGCTGCACCTCGAGATGGTCGCAGGCAACCTGACTGGTGGGTACGTTGGTACAGGTATGACCGCCGAAGACGGCGACGTCGGCGTCGGCCTCGACCATTGTTCCAGTGAGATCGCCGTCCGGGTTGGTAGCTCCGGTGGAGAGATTGAATACCTCGTGTTCATTAAGTGTCACCTCCATCAGTCCCGATGCGTCGGGGCCCACGATACCGTCGCCGGGCCGGGGAGGATAGATCCGCTGGGCGTAGCTCTGCGACGCGGCGAGGCTCTCCGGCAGTTGGATTGTTACGTGCGTGTTCGGCTCGGTGCCGATCACCGTCAGTGTCGGACCGTAGGGCGCGTCTGCGGCGAATCCAAAGACGGCATGGCCGATCATCATATAGCGATTGGTCAGCGACGTCGTTGGCACCAGCAGGCTGGCGTCATTGGTGTAGTTGTAGTTGCAGCACAGCGGATTGAATTGATAGGCGACCATCGGCTGGGTCGACTCCACGCGATAAGCCGTCGAGGTGACCGTCGACTGCCCGAAGGGGATGTCCTGGTTGGGCAAAATCAGTGTGAGCATCGAACCAGGGGGAAGTTCGATCGCGTCGATCGCTCCATCGTGAGGACCGTCGATGCGCTGTCCATTGGAATCGACAGTTTCCGAGTAGACGGTCACCGGCGGTGTCCCGCCCATAAAATGCTGGGAGGGGGCGACGGTTCGTTGGCCAACGGCGTTGGCGATCTGGCCGTTGGGAGCGTGAACGGTCACCTCTGCCGGCAGTTGCGATTCCGTATTGGCCAGTACGACGGCAAAGGGCGGGCGTTCCCCCTGTAAGGACAGATCGGCGTGCACGAGGTGATTTTCCTTCTCCACCGCCCAGTACTCGCAACCGATGTAGGACGCGCTGGCCTCGGCCTGTGCACAGCGATCCACACAATGGCCTTGGACGCACTCCAAATTGTCGTCACAGGGGGGCTGTTCGACGTATTCCGGCTCTCCGTCTTCTCCGATTTCACAGATCTCGCGAACCGTCGGTGACGCACATTGGTTCATCCCCGGCAGGCACTCAGCTTCGATGCATTCACCTTCCTTGCAGATTTCCATATCACCGCAAAAGGTCTGCTCCAGCGCAGTGCCGGCGTCGTTGCAGTGTTCGTAGGACCGAATCTGGTCTTCGGTGCAGCCGACGACTTCGCCGGGCTCACAGCTAAATACGTCGATTTCGGCGTCGCTGATATCCGGTTCGGGGTCTGTGGTGGCGTCGTCGGGGTCCTGGGTATCGTCGTCGACTACGTCGTCGGGCTGGCCGGTATCACGAGTGTCGGTCACCGTCTCATCTGTGCAGCCCGTAGCCAAAGCGACGACAAGCAGGCCGATGAGAATCATAAGCGCTGAACGAGTTGGAAATCGGAAACTCATCATAAACCTCGCAAGGGAAAAAACATCATTTCCAAGATTGTAGTCGAGGTTGGTGTTGAGTACCAATAGCGTGGTTCGTGGAGGTGGGTTGGCGGCTTGGCGCACTGGCGAAGGAGGGGGTTCAAGGCTTCGATGGGGGTTATGGGTATGTGGCGGGGTGCCTGAAATTGTGGGATGTTGTGGAGCGTAATGTCTTTAGCTCTTTCGGAGATAAGCGATGATGAAAGGAACGGTCGCGGTGATAAAGCGCCATCGGTACTGGGCGTTGTTCTTGGTGGTGTTGTTGTTGATGGGGACGTCGAGGCCGTTGGATTATAAGCCTCTGACGGGGGAGGCCGTGGAGGTTCCGGAGAGTCTGGCGATCCTGGAGGCTCCGGAGGGAAATTTCGGGGAGAATCCGAATAACCAGGGGTGCTTCGTAGATCAGGTGCTCGATCTGCGGGTTGAGGTGGAGGTGCGCAATGAGGGGGAGTCGACGGTGGTCATCGAGGAGGAAGAGGCGAAAATCTACGTCGATGGGGAGCGTCAGCAATTGCAGCAGCATGTCTATTCCATCGGTGGCGAAAGACGCGAGACGCCCTTTGAGGTCTATGAGATCGATCCGGGGCAGGAGGAGAGGGTCTCCGTGTTCTCCTGGTCCTTTATGCCCAGAGAGGCGTTGGAGACGACGAGGGAGATCGAGGTGATAGTGCCCGTGGGAGAGGAAGTGTTGCGGGTGGTATTCGAGGACGTGGATGAAGTGGAGACGACCACGCGGTGAGGTAGGTTGCCCGGGTGGCGACTGCCATCTACACTGCCGCTTCGAGCCGTGATCGGTCGGAGCAGTCGCCGTAGACGTCTCATTGAATTTCCTCTCTCCGGTGACGGATCATGCGCCGCCTTCTCGCCACAATCATCGTCGCCACATCTTTGCTCTTCGTCCCCGCCGGTTGTGGCGATGAGCCCTTGTCAGGCGACGGGGATGTCGGTGTCAGCTCCGATGTGGGAGGCACCGAAGATGCGGGGATAGCGGATGCAGGAGACGCCGACGAAACGGGTGGCGAGGAGGTAGACGTCGGGCCGTCAGGGCCGGAGCCCTGGGACTGCGATCCCGACATTCCGCTGGATGACGAGCGCTATGTGGCGTTGGAGGAGCTCGATGGCGAGGAGCTTCGACAGGGGCTTCGCGACAAGGTCGATGGCCACAGCGCGCGGGGCTATCATGCAGCCCGTGAGTTTATGTTCGAGATTTTGGAAGTGCGGGACGACGGCAAATTGGAGTGTGTCTACACAGCCGATCGCGTCGCTCCGGATGGGACGAATACTCCAGGCGATCAGTTCAATACGGAACATACCTGGCCCCAGAGCCGGGGGGCGGGCAGCGAGCCGGCGCGAAGTGATGTCCATCACCTCTTTCCCGTTGATCAATACGCCAATAATCAGCGCGCAAATCACGAGTTCGGCCACGTGGACTGCGACGAATCGACGTGCGCCTGGCACCGTGGGGGCTCCTTTCTCGGTCCCAGCGCCGACGACGATCGTGATCCGGTCTTCCAGGTTCGCCCGGAGCGGCGCGGCGACGTCGCGCGGGTAATCCTGTACTTTTCGGTGCGCTACGACGAAGCCATTTCCCCCGAAGAAGAGGCAGTGCTTCGCGACTGGCATTGCGAGGACCCGCCCGACGACTATGAGCGGACTCGAAATAACAATATCGAGATCTTCCAGAACAATCGAAATCCCTTTATTGACCGTCCCGATTTTGTGGAGCGTAT
>SLPW01000430.1 GCA_007131755.1 Myxococcales bacterium
GACCTGGATCGAGAAGATCGAGTTGCCCTGCAGGCGATCAGAGAGGACACGTCGCGGCGACTGGAGGAGCGCGATCGAGCCCGCTCGCTGTCCGAGAGTGATACGGGGTCGGCGAATGCGTCGGATTTGTCGCCGGCAGATTCGATGCTGGAGCCCGGGACAATTCCGGTCGTCCAGGAGCAAGAGGACCCGCGTCGGTCTTTTGCGCCGTTGACGTCGCGGCGCCACGGGCCGTCGTCGACGCGGCAGGGGACGGGTCGGCGCCGGATGGTGCAGTCGACGACGCGTCGACAGGTCGATCTCCCCGATCCGGATATGCATGTGGCAACGTCCACCCGACCGGCAGGAAAGAAAAAGGGCACGAGTACTCGCGAATTTTACGGCCCACCACCGCAGTGGCGAGAGCCAAAGGGCGACGCCGATCGAATCGAGGAGCTCGCCGAGGAGCGGGTGGTGGACATCCTGCTCCAATTGTCGGAGGACGCCTTTACGGGGGTGTTAATCTACGAGGTGGATGGCGAACAATCCGAGCAATTGGTCTTCGATACGGGTTATGTGGTGGAGTGGGCCCAACAGCCGCGGACGACGGAGCAGGAGTTGGGTCCGATGCTGTTGGCAGCAGATCGGATCACCCGGCGTCAACTGGCGATGGCGGCGGCACATGCCGACGAATTGGGGCTGACCGTAGCTCGCAGTCTGATGGAGCTCGGGATCTTGAACCCCGCCGAGTTGCGCCATGCCATCGCCGGTCGCTTGACCTTCCTGATGCGAGAGTTTTGCGAGCGAAAGAAGGGAGCGGTGCATATCTTTGATTCCGAAGCCCTGCCGGCGGGATTTTTGCCGCAGCCCCCGCTGCGGGTGCACGTGGCGGCGGAACGAGTCATCTACGATCGCCTGTTTCGACGTCATAGCCAGAAATCTGCTGACGATCGTGAAGCGAGAATGGAGGACGTGCTGGACACCTACCCCGAGATTGTAGAGCACGAGCGCGATCGACTGGAGCGTGCGATAAGAGAGCAAGAGCAGCTCCAGATGATCGACCGGGTCATCACGGGTCGAAAGCGCATGAGGGAGGTGATGACGGAGAGCAGCCTGTCTCCTTCAGAGACCTTCGCTGTATTGTTCTCGCTGCACCGAATGGGGCTGTTGCGCTTCGATCGATCTCTGCACAATACGGTGGTCAAAGAGCGGCTTCGGGAGAATATCACCGTCAAATATCTCAGCGTGCACAAGGCGAGCTATTTCGAGGTGCTCAACGTGCACTGGTCGAGCTATGCGGAGGTCGTCGAAGAGGCCTATCAGAGGCTCAAGAAGCAATTTGATCCGGGGCGCATCCCCGACGAATTAGAGGACGAAGTTCATCAAAAGGTGTCGGAGATCAACGAGCGGTTAGAGGCGGCCTATACGACGCTGGCCAAACGCAAGACACGGCACGCCTATCGCACTCGGATCATGCCGGAGTATAAGCTGGATCACGCCATTCCCCTGTTCTTGAAGCAGTGCGAATTGGCTGAGCGCCGTCAACAGTGGGACGACGCCTACGACGCCGTACGACGGGTGTTGGACATCGACCCCGACCATAGCGAGGCGCAGCGAAAGAAGGGGCTGCTCGAGCAATTTATGGACGGCCGCTTGTCTCCCAATCCGGCGGACACGACGCCCTGAATATACGCGAGTTAATACTGTTCCAGGGCTCCACGGGGCCCGGACCGAGGAGGGAAGATGAAACGCCTGAAGAGAATGCAGGAATTGGTATTCGCAAACGACTCGAAGATCCTGTTCTGGGTCTTCGACGGAATCGGTGGGCTTCCCCACCGGGAGACGGGGAAGACGGAGCTGGAGACGGCGAAGACGCCGGCGATGGACGCCTTTGCAAGAAGAGCCAGTTGCGGAGGGCTCGTCCCCTTCGGGGAGGGAGTGACGCCGGGAAGTGGGCCGGGACACCTGTCTCTGTTTGGCTATCCGTTGGACGATTTTGATCTTCCCAGGGGAGTGCTGGAGGTTCTGGGAGCAGAAGGAGCCTATTTGAACGGTGAATGGGTCGGACGCGTCGACCCGCGGCCCGGAGATCTGGCGATGCGGGGAAATTTCGCCTCTCTGGAGGAGCGCGACGGGGAGGTCGTGGTCTCGGACCGACGGGCGAGTCAAATCGCTACGGAGGAAAGCCGAAGGGTCTGTGAGTTGTTGAGTCGTGAGATGCAATTGGAGAATCTCGATGTCTACGTCTTCCCGGGAAAGGAACACCGCTTCGCGTTGATGTTGCGCGGCGAAGGGTTGTCGGGAGGGCTGACGGACTCGGATCCCCAGAAGTCGGGGATTCCGCCGAAGCGGGTGGAGGCGCTGGTTCCGGAGGCCAGCGGGGCAGCCGCGGCGGTCAACCTGGCCATCGAGAAGGCGACGTCCATCCTGAAGGATGAAGCGCAGGCGAATACGGTGTTGTTGCGCGGCATCGGCTGCCCGCCGAATATCCCGACTCTGGCCGAGCTCTACGGCATCCGCTGTGCGGCCATCGCTACTTACCCCATGTACAAGGGAATCGCCCGGCTGCTGGGGATGGATGTCCTCGAGGTGGGCAGCATGAAACACGAAGACCAGGTGCGGACGCTGGAGGAGCACTTTGAGGACTACGACTTCTTTTATCTCCACATCAAGGAGACGGATAGCGTAGCCCACAAGGGCGATTTCGACGCCAAGGTCAAGATCTTCGAGGAATGTGATCCACACTTCGGCCGGGCCACGGAGCTGGACTTCGACGTGATCGCCCTGACGGGAGATCACTGCACGCCCAGTGTTTTGGCAGATCACTCCTGGCATCCGATTCCCACGGCGTTGTGGTCAAAGACGGTGCTCGACGACGACGTGGAGGCCTTCGACGAGCGACGGGTGGCTCGGGGAACCCTGGGCCGGGTGGCGTCACGGGATCTGATGCCCCTGGCGCTGGCGGAGGCGGGACGGTTTAATAAATTCGGGGCTTGATGGGGAGCGGATGTGGTTTGGGGGTGTGCGGGGAACCCCTCCGCCTCGCGCGCCTGGGCTTGCTCGGCACCTCCCCGTTCCTGTCGTCACGGGGAGGATCAATAGGGCTGTCGTAGGTGGTGGGTAGCCTGTCAATCTTTTCTCCCCGGCGGCGCAAGGCACGCCGGGGCCGCTTGGGTCGACATGCGCCACCACCCATCAACCACCCCCCGACCCATCACCTGCCGTCGACAGGCACATATCGGTCGAGAAACTCATAGGTGTGGCGCCAACACTGGCGGGCGCGTCGGCGCCATAAGAAAGCGTGGAAGGCGTGGACCTCGCCGGGGTAATAGCGAGCTTCGATGGGGGCGCCGAGCTCGGAGAGGGCCGCCTCGAGGCGGCGCGTGTCGTCGAGGAGTGGATCGGCGGTGCCCACGGGGGCGAAGACTGGCGGCAGGGGTCGATCCGGTTTGTCCAATTCCTCGAGGACGAGCAGGGGGTCGGCGAGCCGGGTGGAGCGGCGATCGCAGAAGGCCGACGGTCCGAGGTAGTCGCGGTTGACCTCGGCGATGCGGTGGTACAACCACTCGGGTAGAGATTTTTGTTTTCGAAACCTCTGGGGACTGGATACCTGCAGGATGCCACAGGCCAATAGCGCCGCTCGGGGGACGGTCTCGTGTCTCCAGACGCGGCGCATCCAGGCGTGTTCGAATTCCACGGTCGACGCCAGGGCGACGTTGGCCGCAAGGTTGGCGCCCGCCGATTCACCGGCGACGACGATGCGCTCCGGATCCCCTCCGTAGTCGGCGATATTTTGCACCACCCAGTCGAAGGCATGGCACGTATCCACCAGTGCGGCGGGGAAGGGGTGACGGGGCGCGAGGCGATAGTCGATGGCCACGACCAGATAGCCGCGCCGGGCAAAGCCGAGCCCCATCAGCCAGTGGGTCTCTTTGGACATGAATCGAAAGCCGCCGCCGTGGACGTAGAAGACGACGGGAGCATTATCACAGCCTGCGGGGCGGTAGATGTCGAGGTGATGGGCGCGCAATCCGGAGCGGCGATAGGGGATGTGCTCGAGCCGCTCGATGCCGTGGAGTTCGGGACGCGAAAGGGGATTGAGTCCGGCGATGGTAGCAGATCCAAAATAAAATGCCTCGACGGCTCTGCCGGCGAGGCGGGAGTGCAATGGTTCGAAGTCGTCGGTCATGCTGAAGTCTTGGTTTGGTGCTGCGCCTTGTGCTTATGCGCCCTGGCAGGGCGCGCTTCTTACGGCGCGTTCCCCATTATGCCTGTTCGGCTTCCAATTCTCGCGAGGTGCGAACTCCGAAGAGCTTGCGAAGCGCACCTTCAATGGTCTCGAAGAATTGTAAACGCTGGAGGATGGGATTCATCCATCCACAGGTAATGCAGTAGTAGGTGTCGAAGGGAGCGGTGTGGTGAACGTCGTGGTGTTCGCGTCCCAGGATTAGCTTCCAATCCTGAAGTTTCCGAATATAGAGGGGCGGATCTTCCATATGGGACCACTTATGAAATTGGTTGGTCATGAAGACGCCCAGGGTCAGGGAGACCGACATGGCGAGGACGAAGAATTGAAGGGTCGAGGTGGGATCGGTGACGAAGATCGCCACGGGCACCATATAGAGGCCGAGGACGATGCTGTTGTTTCCGTTGACCTCTACGAAGTCGTGGCGGCAGATGCCCTTGGGATCGACGTGGTGCTCTCGAAAGGGTTTGATAAAGCCCTGGCCGAGAAGGGGGGTCTCCTCGGTTCCGTAGGTGTCGCCGAGCCAATGGACGAAGCCGGAGGCGAAGTCGGAGGCGACGTATCCGCCGATGATGGCCACCGGAAGAAGCCAGGCCACGGTCTCCCATCCCAGGGTGGAGATGCCGGAGTAGACGCGGACGCTGATGATGGCCACCAGGATGAAGAAGCCGAAGATGGCGGCGATTTCCAGAACCCGGTGAAAGGGGGAGTATTCGAAGTCACGAGAGACGAAAGAGCGAAGCACAGAAAGCATGAGTGCGAACCTGATGAGTACGAGTGAACGTGCTGGTGCCGTGTCGGTGGCTATAATAGGGCTAGAAGGGCGCGTTGGAAAGCGCGTGATGCATATGTGCGCAGATAAGACATACAACTAAGGAATGGGCCGATGAATATCAAACAACGAGCCCGGTCGGTTGGCGAAAAATTGCGTCCTGTCGGCGTATTTCTCAAAGCGAGCTTCGAGGAGTGGACCGAAGACAAGGCGCTTCGACATGCGGCGGCGCTGGCCTATTATTCCATCTTTTCACTGGCGCCGCTGTTGGTGATAGGCATCGCCGTGGCCGGTTTTTTCTTTGGCGAGCAGGCGGTCAAAGGGGAGATCGTTGAGCAGTTGCAGGACTTCATCGGCACGGAGGGGGCGGTATTTATCGAGAATATGATCGCTCAGGCCGGTGAGACCGGGGCCGGTCTGTGGGCGACGATCATCAGCGTGGCCACGATGTTATTCGGAGCGTTGATCATCTTCTCGGCCCTTCAGGACGTCTTGAATATGATCTGGGGGGTAGAGCCGGAACCGGACACCGGGTTGGGATATACGATTCGCCGGCGTCTGCTGGCATTTTTGATGATCCTCGTCTTCGGAGCGTTGATGCTGGGCGTATTGCTGGCCAGCGCGGCGCTGACTTTGGCCCAGGCCTATTGGGAGGCCTGGTTCGGCACGGAATGGGAGGTATGGGCGTTTACGGATCAGGTGATCTGGTTGGTGTTCTTTACGGGGATCTTCGCGCTCATCTACAAGATTCTGCCCGACGTCAGGATGGCTTGGAAAGATGTATGGGTGGGAGCGATCATGACGTCCGTGCTGTTTACGGTGGGGGTCTATGCCATCAGCGTCTACATCGCCTACTCCGGCGTGGGCACCATATTCGGGGCCGCCGGGACCCTGGCGGTGATCCTGGTCTGGGTATATTACTCGTGGACCATCGTCCTGGTGGGCGCCGAGATGACTCAGGTGTGGGCGCGTCGCTTCGGCGACGGGATCCGGCCCGGACCGAAAGCCATGTTGCGGGTGGATCGCACGGAACACGTCAAGGAGGGTCGGGTGACGGCACAAGGCGTCGAGACGGGTCCGCAGATCAGGGTGATCGACACGGAAGAACGACGGGGCGGAGATGGTCCGAGGATTATTGAGGTCGGCGGGGGGGATGGGTAGGGTGTGATCGGCGGTGATCGGTTGTAGGACTCAACGTGGTCGAGGTTACACCCTGGCCCTGGCCCGAGCCCTGGCCCCGGCCCGATGTCGCTTCGCGTCGGCGAACGAGGTTTGGGCCAAAACCATCCTCAAGAGGGAGGAGCAAGAACCGGAAAAGACAACAGCAAAGGACGGGCCAGGGCTTGGGCCGGGGCCTCAACGTTGCCCACAACTTGGAATGCTCGATCCCTGGCCCTGGCCCTGGC
>SLPW01000506.1 GCA_007131755.1 Myxococcales bacterium
GGCCCTGTCCCCGGCCCGGGCCCGAAGTAATCCCTGCCCATGTCCTTGCCCTTGCTCGCAGTCTTGGAGTGGGGAAAGGCGGGCCGGGGCGAGGGCCGGGGCCGGGGCCGGGGGAAAGGCGGGCCTGGGCGAGGGCCGGGGCCCGGGCCTGGGAACTACAACCGACGGGAACCGATCATAGCCTCGACACAGTTCCTTGACGCCCGGCTCCATCCCCTGTATTAGTTGCCACCCTTTTTCCGGCGCGTCCCCGGGCATATCTCTGTTCGGGGCCGACGCATGTCGAGGTTGTCATCGACGGGAGGGAGGCCAAGATTGTGAATTGGAATAGTGACTCCGCCCGGGCCGTTTGCCCCGTTGGAGTTCGTCAGATCTGGAGGAATTTCATCATGCACGCTGTGATCCGCACCGGCGGCAAGCAATATCGCGTCCAACCGGGCGACGAATTCAACATCGAGAAGCTCCCCGACGCCGAAGACGGCGCCACCGTCGTCTTCGATGACGTTTTGGCCGTGGGAAGCGGCGACGATCTCGTCGTCGGAACCCCCGTCGTCGAGGGCGCCTCCGTGAGCGCCGACGTCGTCGTCGCCGAGGGAAAGGGCCCCAAGATCATCGTCTTCAAGAAAAAGCGCCGCAAGCGCTACCGACGAAAACAGGGCCATCGCCAGCCGTTTACTCGCATCAAGATCAAGGAAGTCAACGTCGACTGAGGCTTTGCCCTCCCCATCGACGTCGACTCCGCCAAAGGAGTTGTCATGGCTCATAAAAAAGGACAGGGAAGTACTCGAAACGGACGGGACTCGCGCTCTCAGCGGCGCGGCGTCAAGAAGTTCGGCGGCGAACGCGTTCGCGCCGGAAATATCATCGTCCGCCAGTTGGGTACCAAATTTCATCCGGGCCGAAACGTCGGCCTCGGCAAGGACTACACCCTTTTTGCCAAGAAGGAAGGGGTCGTCAAATTCGAGACCCGCTCCGGAAAGCGCAAATACGTCTCCGTCTATCCCATGGACGAAGCATAAACTGCAGGTGCCGCATCCTTGGCGGCACCGTCCACCAGCACCCGCGGTGAACCATGTTCGTCGACGAAGCCACAGTTGAGGTCGTCGCCGGCCGCGGAGGCGACGGCATGGTGGCCTTTCGCCGCGAAAAATACGTCCCCCGCGGAGGTCCCGCCGGTGGCGACGGCGGCGACGGTGGTGACGTGGTCGTCGAGGCCACCCACAACGCCAACACCCTCCACGACTACAAACACCAGAAATTGGTCAAGGCAGAAAACGGCAGGCCCGGCGGCCCCAACCGCAAGACCGGTCGCAATGGCGAGGACCGGGTCCTTGTGGTCCCGGTGGGTACGGTGGTCACCGACGCCGACAGCGGCGAAATGCTTGCAGATCTCACCGAATCGGGCCAACGGGTCATCGTCGCCCACGGCGGCGCCGGCGGACAGGGAAATGCCCGCTTTAAGAGCCCCACCAACCGCGCTCCCCGAAAAGCGACCCCCGGAAAAGCCGGCGAAGAGCGAACCCTCGAGCTGGAATTGAAGCTCATCGCCGACGTGGGCCTGGTCGGTTTTCCCTCCGTGGGAAAGTCCACCATCATCTCCGCCATCTCCTCGGCAAAACCCAAAATCGGCGCCTACCACTTCACCACCATCACCCCCAATCTGGGTGTGGTGGACTGGAAGAATTTCCGCTCCTTCGTCGTCGCCGACATCCCGGGGCTCATCGAGGGCGCCCATCGCGGTGAAGGCCTGGGAACCCGCTTTTTGCGTCACGTGGAGCGCACGGAGCTCATCGTCCACGTCCTGGAGGTCACTCCCAAATTGGAGGGCCAGAACGACGGGCGCGATCCCATCGCCGACTACGAGGCCATCTGCCGGGAGCTGGAGCAATTCAACCCCGATCTGGTGGAGAATCCCCAACTGGTGGTCCTCAACAAGATCGACCTCCCCTACGCACGGGACGCCCTCGCTGAGGTGCAGAGACACTTTGAAGATGAGCTGGGGCTTCCCTTTTTGGCGATCTCGGCGGCCACTGGCGAGAATATCGACCAATTCAAGGACATGCTGGCCGAAGCCGTCTCCACCGGGGACTTCGGCGCCGATCTGGAGCACTGGGAGGATTGAGAAATGCGCCGGCTTTCCACCCCGGCCTCCCTCTCTATCGCTCCTTCGGCCGAGGCAACCACGAAAGCTTACGTTGTTGCCCCTGATCATCGACCCTCGGAATTCTGACCGCCGTCATGACCGCCGCTCATCTCTTCTACATCCCCATCATCCTCCTCGTCGGACTCATGGCCGGATACTTCCTCGGTCAACAGGCCGCCGAGCAGAAGCTGAAGGAGCGCCGCAAGAAATTGCTGCGCAGAAAGAAGTTGCAGGAAAAGAAAAAAGCTCGACAGGGCGATAAGGACAGCTCAGAAGAACGCTCGGATTGACCTTCGCACGTCCATCACCATCCCGCCCGTCGGTACCGCATCACCAATATACGTCCTGGTCCTCCGTGACGCCGAAGAGCGTGACGCCCTGGCGCTTTCCGTCAATGGTCAACGTCCCCTCAAAGCGCCCTGCGGGCTGGACGAAGTGGCTGTCGATGATCTTCCACTGCCGCGATTCGCGGTAGACGTAGTAGCCATCGAAATACAGATCCACCACGCCGTCGCGGGTTCGGACCACCCATGGGCGATCGGGATATTCGCGATCGAAGTCGAAATCGGCCCGGTCCAACGAGATGAGCCGATCGCCGACCCATAGTGCGTTCTCGTTGCTCGCCACATGACCGTCGTTGAACCCGGAGACCAGGTTCAGAGCCACGGAACGTCCATCGCTCAGACGCCCCATCGCAAGGGCCCAGCGCCAGCTCGTTCGCCGCGCCAGAATCCCCTGTGTATAGTCCAGCCCCGCGATCCCGTCATCGAGGCGATAGCTGCGCGAGCCGACGCGCAGCTTTCCCTCTACGGGGAGCCCCGCCCACTTCTGCGTGATGTTGACGATCCCCCCATCGTGCACCGGAGAGATGACCGTCAGCGCCGGTCCCCCGCTATCGGTGTCGATCTCGGCATCTATCCGCAGGCCATCCCGGTGACCCTGCCACACAGGGTGGAGTCTACAATCCCAGCGATAACAACCGCTCCCCTCGCCGCGCGTCAAGGCAAACCGCACTCCGGGAGCCCTGAACTGGGAGCGATGCCCCAGCGCCGGCCGGTCGTTGACCTGAGCCTGCACGTGGGGAAGGGCCGTAAACACCCGGCTCGCCACCTCTTTTTCTTCGAAGAGATCGACGACGTAGATGAACCCCTGACCGAAATAACGCCCGTCCACCACGGCCTGGCAGACCAGGACCTCATCGGTGACGACCACCGTATAATGCCACCGCTTGCGGCGAATTCCCCATTGCCACCAGGCCGGGCGATGCTCCCCGCCGAGTTTGTTTAACGCGATCGCCGGAAGCTCCCCCTGAAACGTCCCGAATCTGGGGGTTCCGTTGCGATCGACCACCGAATTCGGGACCCTATCCAGAACCTCTTTCATCCCCTTTTCTCTCCTCGTTTCCATGCAAGCAGTGATTAGCCAGTCACCGTCGATGATCCCTGCTTAGCACAGGATCGTGATTTCCGGGAGTCGCTTTGTACCCAACTGCGTCGAAACGTACGGAAATGTCAACAAAATAACTCTCCAGAAGGGCTCGACGACCGGGCCGTCTCTGCGCTAAAAGAGACGCGCTCCGCTCATTGTTCACGTACCGGAAACCCAAGGAAATGTCATGAAACCACTGATGCTCTCATCACAGCGCCTGACGGCCCTATTTGCCGTGGCCCTCTTCGCTGCCGCCGGTTGCTCCAGTTCCCCGGACGTGGCCGACGACCCACCGCCGGCCGAAGACATGCCCGATGAGTTGGCCGTCGAAGAGGAAGCCGACCAAGAGGAAGAAGACGCCCCGAGTCTGCTGGAGCAACGCCTCGAGGAGGAGGCAGAAGCCCTGGCGAGCGACGACGACTATACGATCCTCTTTAGCCAGGACGGAGAGTACGTTCCCATCGATGACTATCACGTCCACCTGCAGCCGCAGCCCTTCGAGATTCACGTCGTCACCACCGGCAAGACGCCAGCGGCCGTCAATATCTCGACGAACCGGGACGCCCTTCAGGCATTTCGCGCCCGACGTCCCTTTCCGGAAGACGTCGGCGCTCCCGGCTCGGGGATGGCAGAGCGTCCCCGCAATCCCGGTCAGCTCATCTTCGTCGATCCCCAGGGACTCAACGTATGGGGCTATATGAGCGAGACGGATCATCGCTTCGATGATGTCCAGGAGATCGGAGAGCGCTTTGTCGGCACCCGCAACATCGAGAATCTCTTCGACCCCGATACCCAGGAGAGCACAAGCATAGAAGCGGCGGTGGGCGCGGAGTTGCACTTCATCGAATTTGGCGTCGCAGATGAGGACGACAAGCGCGAGCCCAAGCGCGCCTATACGGTGGTCTTCGTCGACGAAGCTTCGGCGGAGGACTCGGAGGAAGGGCTCGAAGCGGAAGACGAAGAAAGTGGCGATCGGCGCCGCTCCAGGGCAGACGACGAAGAAGCCGAAGAGGACGAAGGCGACGGCGATCGCCGTCGCTCCCGAGGGTCTGAGGAAGACGACGAAGATTCGTCCGACGATCGCCCGCGGGCCCGATAGTCGTGGACAACATAGGGGCGCCGGCAGCGCCCCTGCGTTTCCACGCCGCTGGACGAAACACGGTCACTCACGCTACAACGGTGAGGCCGTTGGCAGTATTCGTCACAAAACGCTGAACTCGAAGAACAGGACCAATCATGAACACACGAAACAGCTCATCACTTCTTCCGCGAGGCCTCGTTGCTCTTATGGCCATCGCCCTTTTGGCCTTCGTCGGCTGCTCGAGCTCCGATGAAGTCCCCGATGAAGAACCCATCGAGGAAGCCTCGCAAGAGCTGCAGGCCGAAGAGGAAGAAGCAGAGGAAGAGGAAGAAGTTGCCGAAGAGGAAGAAGAAGAGCCGGCAACGCAGGAGCGTAGCCGGGCCAGAGGCTCGGAAGAAGCCGACGACGAGCCGGAGAGCGATCGCCGTCGAGCACCGGCATCGGACGACTCCTCGGGCGACCGGTCCCGCTCGCGATAATCGCGTTCAATTCATAGCTTTCCATGAAGAAGGGGCGCCAATTGGCGCCCCTTCTTCTATTAGGTCTTATGACGTCTTTTCTGCCCGTGCCCCGTGGCCCGGAGCACAGGAGTCGTCACCGTCGACGCCATCACAATCCTGAGGCGGGACACACGGGGACGCCGGTCCGACACTCTCCGTCGGCGTCGCAATGATGCTCTGCGGGCAATAAGTTGCAACCCGGATCGTCGGGAGGACAGGTCGGTTGACAACTGTCGCCACACTCAAGTCCGGCGCAGGGATCGTCTTCACCACATTCGGGATCCTCCGTCTCTCCGATGCAATCACCTTTGACGTTGCAGATTCTTCCCTGACCACAGGAGCCACCGCAGTCGACCCCGTCACAAGAGCCGGGGGCGGGGCAGATGGGGACGCTGGTCTGACACTCTCCGTTGACGTCGCAATAATGCTCTGCGGGCAGCATATTGCAATTCGGGTCGTCCGGCGGACAGATCGGTTGACAGCTCTCACCACACTGAAGTCCGTCGCAGGGATCGTCGCCGGGCTTACAGATCTCTTCGTCACCGATGCTGGTTGCCGAGGGAAGGATGCATTCGCCGTCCATATCGCAGATATAGTCTTCGCACTCCTCCTTCGTTAGGCCGGGAGGACAGCAGGAATCTCCGCAATCGAGGCCATCGCACAGATCTTCGTCGTCGCATTCCACCATACCGGCGATGCACTGCCCGTCATCGTCACAGAAGTGGTCGATGCCAGGAACGACACAGCTCGGATCATCGGGATCGCAGGGATTGCACGCGTCGCCACATACCAGCCCCTCACAGGCGTCGTATTCGTCGTCGGGACACAATCCTATGATATCCTGCCCGTCGGACTCGGGATCGACACATCTTCCCTCATCGTCACACCGGTAGTGCTCGTAGTCGTCGCAGTCCTCCTCATCCACATCGGAAGGACAGCAGCGATCGCCACATTCGCGCCCCTCACATGCGTCTTCATCTTCGTCGGGACAAAATCCAATGATATCCTGCCCGGAGCTGTCGGGCTCGACACAGAGTCCCTCGTCGTCGCACCTGTAGTGCTCGTAGTCGTCGCAGTCCTCCTCATCCACATCGGAAGGACAGCATTGGTCGCCACATTCGAGGCCCTCACAGGCGTCTCGGTCCTCATCACACTCCGGCTCGCCGGCCATACACTGGCCATCGGCGTCGCAATGGTGGTCGACACCGGGAGCTACGCAATCTGTATCGTCGGGAGGACAGGGGGAGCA
>SLPW01000219.1 GCA_007131755.1 Myxococcales bacterium
CGACGAGGTCGAAGTCGTCAAAGCGAGGCGATATGGGTGTATCGTCGAGCTTGGACGGCGAAGAGATCGTCGTTCAGAACCGCCGAAGAGTGGTTTAAGACTTCTGTCGAGTACCACTAGCAAGCTTCGCTCGACTATGACGTCGAGATTGACCTGCATATTCATCGAACTGGAGAGGACATGCAAATTTGCGTTGCCCATTGACTCCTCAACGCTCGGTCCCAGTTTTCTTCGTCCGCCGTCTCGACATGAATTCTGGACCCGAAGGGCAGGATATCCCCTCGCCAACGGAGGCTCGATGACCACGCGCCAATACGGCCTCGCCACGGCCGTCGCCGATCACACCGCTCCAAGAGAACAACTGCACCGTTTTCTTCGCCGCGTCGTCAAAGCCCGCGCGGCCCCGGAAAAGGCCGACAGAGCCGTGGCCTTTCTGGACTCCGTACACCAGGGCACGGGGATCGAGCATCGCTACACGGCCATTGAGGACTATACGAAGACCGATCCCGCCGATTTTGATTTCTTTCCCCCCAATTGGCGTCTCGATCCCTTTCCCTCCACGGCACGACGAATGGAGATCTACGAGCCCACCAGTGTCGAGCTGGCCGAAAGAGCCTGCCGAAGAGCTCTTCGCGATGCCTCTGTCGACGCCGACGACGTCACGCACCTCGTCGTCGTCACCTGCACCGGGCTCTTCGCTCCGGGGCCGGATATCCTCCTCGTACGACGGCTGGGGCTTCGCCCCGACACCCGACGCACCAACATCGGCTTTATGGGCTGCTACGGCGCCTTCAACGGCCTGCGCATGGCCGACCAGATCGTGCGCTCCGATCCACAGGCCGTGGTCCTCAAGGTCTGCGTCGAATTGTGTAGCCTCCACTACCAGATCGATCTCAGGCCACAGACCATGGTCGGAAATTGCCTCTTCGGCGATGGCTGTGCCGCCGCCGTATACGCAGCAAGCGACCGCTTTGACGGTGGCCACCTGGACGTCCTCCACACCCACTGTCACATCACCCACGACAGCCTTCATCAGATGCAGTGGCATATCGGCGATGAGGGGTTTTCCATGGTCCTGGACGTGGAGATCCCCAAAACGCTTCGAAGTGGCGGCGCCCGCTTTATCGACACCCTTCTGGCCGGCGCCCGACGAGCCCGCGACGATGTCGACGCCTGGGTCGTCCACCCCGGTGGCCCGCGCATCATCGACGCCGTTCGCGACGCCGGCGAGCTCGACGAAAAAGACGTCTCCATCTCTCGAAGTGTGCTTCGCGACTTCGGCAATATGTCCAGCCCCACCGTCCTCTTCGTCCTGAAACGCCAACTTCGACATTCCTCGGCAGGTGATGAATTGGCCATGCTCGGCTTCGGTCCGGGGCTGACGATGGAGGGCGCCCTGCTGCGCGTGATATAAGTCACTGCGACTTCTCACATCCCCGGTATGCCATGTTCACCGCCCGCTCCAACAGACAGGAGTTGATGGACGATCCCTCCATCGATCCCTCCATCCTCTGCACTACCCTGGACGATCTGGCGCGTGTCAACGCCCTTCTGGGAGGCTATCCCCCCAGCATCGATGCCGTGGCCCGACTGGCCAGGGGACGTCGAACCCTCTCTGTATTGGACGTGGGCTGCGGCGCCGGCGACATTCCCCGCATCCTGTCGAAGTGGGCCCGATTTCGCGGTCTGGAGTTGAGCATCGACGCCATCGAGATCTCCGATGTGGCTGCCGAGCACGCCAGGCGACGCTGCGCCGGTTTTCCTCAGATCCGGGTCGAGGCCACAGACCTCTTCGACATCGATGAAGAGCGCAACTACGATATCGTCCATGCCGCTCTGATGCTCCATCACCTAGACGACGAAGAGGCCCGCCGGGGCCTGGCAAAGATGGCAAGACTCAGCCGCCTGGGAGTGGTGATCAACGATCTGCACCGTCACGCCGTGGCCTATATGGGAAGCCGTCTTGTGCTGCCGCTCTTATCGAAGAACCGCCTCATCCGTCACGACGGTCCTCTCTCCATTCGCCGCTCCTTTCGGGCCGAAGAGCTTCGGCGCCTGGCATTTCGGGCCGGACTTCCCCGGCCTCATCTTCGGTGGTTTCCCCTCTTTCGATGGCAGATGATCATTTTTCGCGAGAAGATATGAAGGAGATCCCGAAATATTTGGACGTCGCCGTCGTCGGAGCCGGCCCGGCAGGGTCTGCCGTGGCATCCGAGCTGGCCCGCCGAGGCCACCGGGTCGGCCTCTTCGAGCGCGACCGCTTTCCCCGCGACAAGGTCTGCGGCGAATTTCTGTCCCCGGAGTCCATGGATTGCCTTCGACGCCTGGGGTGCTACGACGCCTTCCGGGCTCACCAACCGCCGGCCATCGAATGCGTGCGACTGACCGCCGCCTCCGGGGTAGAGACGACCCTGGCACTTGCGGCGACGGCCCGGGGACTCAGCCGACGGCGTCTGGACTCCATGCTCTTCGATCTGGCCACTCGGCGCGGCGCCCTCGCCATCGACGGCATCGACGTTCGCCGCCTGGAGCCCGTCGATGCCCGACATATTCGCCTTCATCTTCGCCGGCACGTCGACGGCGTCGAACACAACCATCGCCTCACGGCGCGCCTCGTCGTCGCCGCCCACGGGCGCCGAAGCCATCTGGATCGCACACTTCAGCGCCCCTCCTTTCACGATCACTCCCCCTTCGTGGCCTTCAAACGCCATCACCGCCTCCTGCGCGGCGGCACTTGCCCTCCCCTGGACGGACTGGTCGAACTCCACGCCTTCGACGGGGGCTATTGCGGTGTGAGCTTCGTCGAAGACGATATCGTCAACGTATGTACCATGTTCGACCGCCGGCTCCTGAGATCGGAACAGGCCGCTTCACCAGCGCGCCCCTTTGAACTCATCGCCCGCCAAAACCCTGCCCTCGCCCGGCGTCTGAAGACCCTGGAGCCCTGCGATACAGAGACGCTGGCCGTCGCTCCCATCTCCCTCGCCAGCCGAGAAGTGACCTGTGATCGCATCCTCTACGTCGGGGACGCCGCCGCCATGATCGCCCCTCTGGCCGGCGACGGTCAGGCCATGGCTCTGGAGTCGGGACTTCGACTGGCCAGGCTCATCGATCACAGCTTTCCCGCTCCCCCCGTCGGGCCATGGACCTCCACCTTCCACCGTCACTATCGGCGCCGGCTCCAGCTGGCCCGCTGCCTGCAGCATACCTTGATCCGCCCCCTGCCTGCCGACCTCGGCCTGCGCCTTCTTCGACGCCTTCCCCGCATCGGCGAAGCCCTCCTTCAGTGGACGCGCAGTCCCGCCGTCGAAACGATTGGGACGACCTACCGCAATTGACCCTCTACGCCCCACCGATGTACTAATGAGATCATGAGCGAAGACGTGATTCGCCGGTGGATATTGGACGCAGGACGTTGATGAGACCGATCGGAGTATTGCCATGAAGTCGTCGGCACCCCTCTTCGCCCATCGCCTGTCGATCCTATTTCTGGCGACGAGCCTGCTTTTTGTCTCCGGTTGTTCCGAGGAGCGAAAGCTCTCCAACAAGGCCCAGTGGCTCTGCGCCTACGACCAGCTCCATCACATCGATCCCCACGGAATTCCCGAAGGGGCAGAACTGGGCGATTATCTCCATCCCCTGGAATTGGAATACCTACGCCAGTGGCGGCTCCAAGATGACGCCGACGTCAACGAGGATGCCCACAGGTGGGCAGAACTCAGTCAACAGGCCCGCCAATATATGATCGCTGCTCGTGCCGAAAATACCCGCTGTGTCGTCCGCAATATCCACCTCTTCGACGAACAGGACGTGGCCTTCGTCGAACTCACCAGCAATATGCCCGACGTCGACCTCTCACTGACCGAAATCGAAGAGGCGACGAAGGAAGAATTGACCGACCGCTTCGCGCAGATCCCCCACAGCCGCACGACGCATACCCTTGTGTTTTTGCGCACCGACGACGGGTGGCGAGCCGAAGGGGGACTCAAGGATCGGTTTATTCAGTGGGAGTTGGAAACCCTCGACGAGCGCAAGAACCAGATCCTGGAGCAGCTGCCCGGGGCGCGACAGGCCGCCGAGGAAGAACAACAATTGCATTCGCTGACCATCTTTCGCGTCGAGTCAGCCTCGTTGAATATCACCGATCGCCGACAGCGCCGGGGCGATCTGGAGGCAGAGATCTCCATTCGCGGCACCAACCGCTTCGACGAATCTATTGGAAGGATCGAATTCGAGGTGACCTACCGGGCTCCCGGACAGGAGCCGAAGAAGGGAGAGTTTTTCTTCGATGGCCGTGACTTCAGTGCAGGTGAAAGCCGAACCATACAATTGCAAGCCGCCAACCCCCGAGCTCCCTTCGGCGACGAAATCGTCCTCGACGACAAGGCCTCCATCAACGTCTCCATTCGCCGCATCTTCGATTCGCGCAACAATCTGCTCGCCGAGACGGGAGGTATCGATCCCCGACGGGCTCGAGAATCCCTGCAATTTGCTGCGCACTCCGCCGAAGGGTTGGAGCGTGAACTCGACGAGATCGACAGGCGTCGTGAAGAACTTCACGACAAATTCACCCGGTGGCATCAAGAGCGCTTTCCCGAAGTCGACGGCCATCGCCTCGGCATCGACGATCTGGACATCCATATCGATGCCCCCGAACTCTAACGTCGCTTCTATTCCTCAAATATCCCCTCGCGGATGTGATCGACGGCCTCGCAATCGACCTCTGAACTCACCCTCTGCATTCGAAATCGGCTCGCGTCCTCATTGGGCACACTGTCGGGACTGGAGCGCAACATGCGACGGCTTGCGCCCAACACCTTCTCTTCGGACTCCCAGGTGACCCGTCCGCGAATCTGTCCCTCTCCGTTGAGACGTCCCATAAACTGATCCCATCCCCGCCGGGCCACGTAGACCTCTCCGTCGATGAGCCCCCGCACCTCAATGGTAAATCCCGGGTTCCCATCACCGTCCTGGTCGAGGACTCGCGGATCCTCGCCATCCTGGGGCAACTCCTCCGTCTCCGGCGACTCCATGGTCATTCCCAATAGTTCCCAGTCGCGATCAATGCCCAGAAACCAATCTCCATCGCGGCGGTACAATCTGCCCGTTCGTCGACGCTCGGCCATGCTCGAAGCCAGTCGCTCCGTAAAAGTGGTACTGATCATGGAGCTGTCGTCGCTCATCTGCGCCGAGCAGGTCTCTATATTGAGCACCACCTCTCGACCTTTTTGCTTGACGTCGACCAACTGAAACGTGGAGGTGCGAACTTCGATGGTTCCCACCGGGCCGGCGCTGGACTCGGCGACGATGATCACCTGTTTGAGCCATCGCCCCTCCAGATCGGGCACCCCCGTGGAGGCGAACTCGAGGTCCAGGGCCTCTTTGTGCGTGTTCAGCGCCCGGGACGCCTCCTGAGGACTGTCGTCTATCCCTGAGGAGTTGTCGTCGGCAAAGGCCGATGCACTGACGAGAGCGGTGGATACGACGGCGATCATAAGCGCTGACTTCACGGTGGACCTCGCAGTGCATCGGTGGACAACGGACTTCTGCCACGGGATCCATCCCCCCTCATTGGTCATACGGGATGGTCTTCGCCAAATTTCCGCACCACTTGTGGTGAGGTCAACCGCCAAAAAAAACCCGGCACAGCCATCTGGCTGTGCCGGGTTTCAGCCGTTAGATTACGACTCTATTGCCTTGCGCAGGTCCTGCGCTGACGACTTATTGAGCGCTGAGGCTCATAAACTACAGTCCCGGCACACCTCGCCGAGTTCCGAATAGTAGCTCTCCTGCTTCGGCACCTCCATCCCACAACTGGCGCAGCGAATACGGGGAAGCTCTTCTCGGGCCCGTTCCCTGGCGGCCTTGCGATTTCGCTCCTCCTCTTCGGCCCGGCGCTCCGCTTCCAGCCGCTCCTCCTCGCGCTGCTGCACCACCTGGTCGATATAGTCGCCTATCTCCTCCCGGGTGGCCAATTCGCGATCGACGATCAGCTCCGCCAATGCATCCGAAAGAAGAAGTGCCTCCTCCAATGCCTCCATACTTTCCTTGAGACAGCTCTCCAGGACGTTGATTCGTCTCGCCAGTCCCTCGATGGCCCCACCGGTTCCCGCGTCCTGCAGGGCCATCGCTCCTTCCAGATTTCTTACTGCACGATTGATTCGCCACCTCGAACTCATTTCGATCTCCCGGCAACTACATTGTATTTGCGTCGAATTTTGTCTTTGCTCCTCCCATTTTACGATCAGTGCCTTTATTCTTCCATCTCCTCCCGCCGCCCAGGGTGTGATCGGTTTCCGTCGGTTGTTGTTCCCAGGCCCGGGCCCCGGCCCTCGCCCAGGCCCGTCCTTTGTTGTTGTTTTTTCCGGGTTTTCCTCCTCCCTCCGGAGGGAAATGGTTGC
>SLPW01000465.1 GCA_007131755.1 Myxococcales bacterium
CATCATGTGGTGACTCTTCGACAGGCCCGACAACACCACACCTCGATCGTCGAAGCTCCGGGCCGAAGAGAATTCTCCCTCCCAGACGTAGTCCTCGTAGATCTCGTCACTGATCCAGCCCACTTCGCGCCGACCCAACTCCTCGATCACCTCCCCAAGATCTTCTGCGTCGTGAACGCTCCCGGTGGGATTGGAAGGGTTATTGAACAGCACGAGCCGAGTTCTGTTGGTCACCCGTGACAAGAGCTCCTGAGGTTCCAGCCCCCAACCCGGTTCTTCTCTGGTAGGGGATCTCAGCGGATAGCGAATCGATGTCGCCCCGGCGGCGCGTACCAGATTGATATAGGCAGGAAAGCCGGGATCGGGCACCAATACCTCGTCTCCGCTCTCGCACAACCCCAGCAGTGACACGGCCAACCCCTGCTGGACTCCGCAGGTCAGCATCACCTCTTGCGGATCACATCCCACATGATCCGCCACGGCCTGACGGGCACGAAAAAGCCCGGCGTTCGGGGTATAGGGCGCATAGATCGAGGCTGACATAGATCTTCGAAGGTGACGGGCCACCGCCTGTGTGACCTCCAGGTCGGTCTGTCCGAGGCCGAAGTCGATGGTCGACGATCCCATCTTCGCCCGCAGCGATCGGATCATCGTCGGCTCAATGGCCCGCGCCATCGACGACGGCCTGAGTACAGCGCTCATCGCAACAACTCCTCGAGAGCCGTGCTGGCGTCGGTCTTCTCGTCGCGATATTTGATGATCAACAGCGCCGCCATCTGCAAGCCATGCTCTCGGGCGAAGTCTCCCTTTGCAGGACGACTCCCGGGGATGACCACCGCTCCCTCCGGAATGCGAAGGGGACCGTCCTGACCGGAGCGATACACCTTCTGGCGAATCACATCGTATACGGGCGTGCTGGCCGTGATCACCGAACCGGCGCCGATGACGGCTCCCTTACCGACCTGAACGCCCTCGAACAAACCGGCATGGGCTCCCACCATCACGTCGTCCTCCACGATCACCGGCGTCTGTCCGATGGGCTCCAACACCCCTCCGATCTGAGCTGCTGCCGACAGGTGGACGTTCTTTCCGATCTGGGCACAGCTTCCCACGAGAGCGTGACTGTCGATCATCGATCCGTCGTCCACATAGGCTCCGACATTGACGAAGGCCGGAGGCATCATGGTCACGTTTTGACCCAGATAAGAGCCGCGGCGCACGGAATTTCCGCCGGGTACGATGCGGATATTTCGCTCCAGCACCGGCAATCTCTGGGCCGGGTAGGTATCCTTGTCGCTAAATTGAAGGCCCACGGGAGAGTCCATCTCCACCGCCTCTCCGAGCCGAAACCCCAGCAGGATCCCCCGCTTGACGCTGGGCTCTACCACCCATTTGCGTCTGCCGTCCTCCTCGATCGGCCGGGCAGCGCGCAACTCCCCGGCCTCCAGGGCATCCAGAAAGATCTGAAAGTCCTCTCGCGCCGACTTGCCGAGCTCCTCGGGGGCCGATGCATAATGACCGTCGATGGACTCCAACAATTTTTCGTATCCCACTTTCATCCTCCATTTTTCAAAAGAATCGTCGACGTTATCGCAAAAAAAAGACCACGTACCCGGATCGTGGGGACGTGGTCGAAATTCGGCGCGGCCCACAGGGGGGAAATCCGCACGCCTTAGATCACTCGTCTCCCTCCGCCTCCTCGGCAGGTTGCGCCTCTTCCTCGATCTCCACTTCCGGCGCCGGGTCCACAGCCTCTTCGACCTCCACGGGCTCGTCGGCTTCGACAGGCTCGTCGGCTTCGACGGGCTCGTCGATCTCGACCTCCACGGGCTCGTCGGCTTCGACGGGCTCCACTTCCACAGGCGTCGGCGCGTCGCCGAGCGTCGGCGTATCACCGGGCTCGCCGAGCTGTTGCTGCATCTCGTCGAGCTGTTGCTGAAGCTCCTCGGGCATCTCGGCGCCGTCGTCGATCTCCAGATCGAAGGCCGGCTGTCCATCACCGCCCTCATCGAGCATCTGGAGATCCAACCCTTCCATATCCTCAAGCCCCTCCATGCCTTCCAACTGCTGCATGAAGTCCTCCGGCAGACCCCCGGGCATCGCTCCGGCGCCTCCCTCGTCGATGATGGGATGCTCCACCATCTGGACCGGCTCGTCGGCTCGCATGTCCAGGTCCAGCGCTGACTGGGGCTGACTGGAATACCAGGCCAGTCCCATGCTGGTGGCCATGAAGGTAAAGCCCAGCACCCAGGTCAACTTGCCCAGAAAGCTCGCCGCGCCTCGGCCACCGAAGACCTCTTGGCCCACGGCAGCGGCATTGCTGAATCCCGCCCCCAGTCCACCGCCCTGTCCTGATTGCATCAGGATGACGACGACAATGACGAAACTCAGTGAGATATGTAATACGTAGAGAAAGGTTTCCATGATGTGCTTGAAACGCCCGTAGTTTGGAATTGTCGTGTTCGTACCTTTCTTTCTTCGGTCGAAACGACCCGGTCGAACGTGTTAGGCTATCGCCAAATCGCCCGGAAAGACGAGGATACTTACCGCAGCGCTAACCTCAACGCAAGTGACGAACATGAGTGACGAAAAGGACTCTCCAACCCCCGCCCTGACGCCGGAACTCCTCGATCGCCTGGAAGCGACGAACCGCCGTCTCGAACAGGCACATGCCGATTATCTGGAGGCCGCCGCCGAAAGCCGGCGCGCTCTGACCCAGATGGTTCAGACCTTTACCGAACTCTCGGACACGATCCGACAAGTCCACAGCGCCTCCATCGATACCAGCGAAAAGCAGGAGGCCATCGAAGAAGCGATCGAAGAGGCGACCGATGACAAGACCCAACAGCAGGAACCGGTCAAAATATTCAAAGACGATCAAGATCGGGACGCTTCGGCCCCGACACCTTCCGACGTCGATCAATCGCAGAACGCATTACCTGCCCACCTCCATTCCCGAGGAGTGGTGATTCCCGATCAGCAGATCGACAGCGGCGACGAATTGCCTGCTCCACGCCGGCGGACTTCCCCCGCTCGATCCGGCCGCATGGCAACCTCCCCCGGTCTTGCCAGTCCGCGCCTGGCCGAGGCCTTTTCCGACGAGCCCCGACCCTTCAGCGGGATAGGAAAACAACAGCGGATCATCCTCACCAACGACGGCTTCGGGGTCGCCCCGGCCCTCAACGATATCCTGTCGCGAGAGGGCCTCAAAGTACGAGTGGACAGCCGCCGCCCCGAGTTGTCGGCGCCGGCGGACACGGTCATCTTCCTCGGAGGTCTGCGAGCGCCCTCCAATCTCGATGACGCCATGTCCATCATCGACGACGCCGTCTACACGGCCCACCGCATGACGACCCGCCTGATGCAGCCCGACTCCGCTTTTTTGGCTGCCATTGACACCGGCGGTGGGTTCGGCCTCGATCCCTTCGATCCCGTCGCCGCTCCCCTGGGGGCACTGCTGGGGCTGGTGCGACTGCTCGATCGTCGACACCCGGGGGCCTATACCAAGCTCATCGACTTCGACGGGGGCAAGCTGTCGGCCCAGCAGATCGCCGAACGCCTGGCAACAGAGCTGCTGGAGGGAGGCGATACGACGCCGGTGACTCTCGATTACGAACGACGGCGCACCGTGCAGTGGGAGCCCTTTGACCATCGCACCGGCCCGGCCTCCTGGCTCGAAGACGAGAAGCCCCCGCTTGTATATATGCCCGGCCCCGACGCAGTGCTCTCCACGGCAGTGGAGCGAATGGCCATCGCTCACGAATTGCCGGTGGCTCTTTTGCGTCGCCGCCACACACCGGGGCGTCTGGCCCGGAACTTCGGCGAGGCGGGCATCCACGTACGGGCGGCGGACTACGAGCTCAACCGCCTCTTTTCGGTGATGGACTTTCTCGACGCCGTGCGTGACGACTTCGGTCCCATTGCCGCCATCGTCACCGAATCGATGTCGACCCGCGATCCCGACAAGCTCGTCTCCTGGGATGCCATGCGCAGTCCCCTCGACGAGTTCAACGCCCTGTTGGCCATGACCATCAACGATCCCCTGCGCCTGTTGGGTGTGGGCATCGGCCCGGGCACCCCGCCCATCATCTCGTCGGCCCTTCGCTACTTTGCGCGCGCTGAGAGCCTGCGCCGAAACGATCATCTCCAGGTACGCCTGGCTCATATGCAAAAAAACGCCCGCCGCAACGGCGACGCCCTCGACCCCTGCGATTTCGCACTGACCGCGTTTCTCGCCGGCTCTACGCCCCAGATCGCCGAGGTGCGCTTTCGCGATCAGGGCAAGCGGGGCACGTAGATCTCGAAGCGCCGTCGCTGTCCGTCTTCCTCAGGGCCGCTACTCTCTCGTACCCACACGCATTGATCTCGGTCGGCGGCGTCTTCCGGGCAGATCATCTCCACGGCTGCCCCGCCCTCTGCCGGGACTCCTTGTTCTTCAGGGGCCCAGATATGAAACAGCCCATCCTCCGCCTCGTAGATGCGATAGCCCGCCGTGCGCGACGTGGGAAGAAGAGGCACATGGAGATTGTCACCGACCCCCACCGGAAGTCGCCGCACCTGAGCGACCATCCCTGAGCCCGTCGCCGATTGTGCTCCGCTCTGTCTCGTCGCGAAGTCCACCTCCTCGCGCTGCCCCGCCCCTACGGTCACCTGCTTCGACATATTGGACTGCGCAAGGCGCACCTCTTGAAGTTCCCCGGCGGGCACCCTTAGCACCTCCCCGCAACGCGCCCGACGGCGACCGTCGATCTCCACAGCTTCTGCCGACCGGTCCTCACATTGAACTGCCAACTCTCCGGTCTCATCGCACCGCGTCAGGGGCGATCCCGAAGCGCCCTCATGGTTTCGCTCCAAGAAGGCCACCTGGCGCTCTACAGCATCGCAATCCCCCATGGCGTCATAAGCCTCCACGATCAGCTCCATCACGTGCGCCGACGGTTCCATGCCATAGGCCCGGAACAAGGCCTGCACCGCTTGATCATGGCGCCGCTCCGCCAGGTACCTCAAGCCGTCTCCGTAGTAGATCCCATACTGTGCAGACTCCGTCGCCCCCTCGGAAGCCTCTGAGTGGGTCAACGGGGCCAGCCCCAGAGTCATCAGGAGCATCAGCGCCCCTATCATCGCCTTATTTTTCATGATCGCCGACTCCATTATCGCTCCAGATTTACCCCCATTTTCTACCATAGCGGCCTGCCCGAACACCAATCTCCCCATCTCGCCATGGCTCGAAGTATTCATCACCAGGTGATCGACGGTCATCATTCACCGCCATCGGGATTGAAGAACGCCTACCGAACAGAGGCGATCAGGGCCACCTCATTTTCATCCCTTGCGCCACCACCAGGTTGTGCCTACCTTGCCGCCTGCAAACTCCTCGCCACACGGCAGCGGCCATCGAAACACCCTAGACCGAGGTCAAATATGTCCGACAATCTCGTCTCCCTCGTACGAAGCGCAAACCCCAAAGCCTTCCATGACGCTCTGCGTCGACGCCTGGAGCGCGATCAGCCCCTGTCAATGGAAGCTGCCACCTTCGAGGGGTTGACGCTGACGGGCTTCGACTTCTCCGATATGGATATGACCCACTGCGCCTTTGAAAATTGCACCCTGTCGGAGTGCCGCTTCGTCGACACCACCCTCGAGGGGGCGTTCTTCGACGGCGTCACCCTGCTGCACTGCCTCTTTGAGCAGGGCGATGTCAACGGTTGGGCCATCGACGCCTCCACTCTCGGAAGCTGCACCTTCAAAGATCTGGCCCTCGACGAAAACGAATGGACCGACTGCCGCATCAACGACTCCACCTTCGAAGAGATCCGCTCCGAAAGCTGGTGGATGGAGCGCGTCACCTTTCAGGGCGGCCGCTGGCGCGATGTGCACGTCGAAGGCGGTTCCTGGTCCCACGTAACGCTGCGCGACCTGACCCTTGACGAGATCGCTCTCGACGGCATCGACATCACTCATTGTTACCACGTCGCCGCCTCCCTACACGGCAGCGAATGGCCGCAGGGATTCATCGAAAAGTCGGGACGCCGAAAAACGCTCTGACCCCCACCACCCGCAGTTCACCCACCACCCGCAGTCCACCCACCACCTACCACCCGCAGTCCACCCACCACCCATTACCCACCACCCGCAGTCCACCCACCACCCATTACCTACCACCCGCAGTCCACCCACCACCCGCAGTTCACCCACCACCTACCACCCGCAGTTCATTCCCTTCGTACCATCTCCTGAGCGACAAAGCTGGCCACGTCAGGTGCCGTCGTCGCCGGGCCAAAACCGGCGTCGAACCCCAATTCCAGGGCCAACTCGTGGGAAATGCGGGGACCGCCGCAGACGACGACCAATTGATCGCGGAGCCCCTCGGCGTCCAGCATATCCGC
>SLPW01000469.1 GCA_007131755.1 Myxococcales bacterium
GCGACGAGGTCGAAGCCGTCAAAGCGAGGCGATATATGTGTATCGTCGAGCTTGGACGGCAAAGAGATCGTCGTTCAGAACCGCCGAAGAGTGGTTTAAGACTTCTGTCGAGTGCCACTAGTGCTCGATCACCTCCACCACGTCGACGAGTCCGTAGCGCTCTACCAACGCCTGCTTTCGCTTGATACGAAGGTGCTCCTCGCGCGCCGCCGAGCTCATCCCCTGCACCAGTCCCGCGCTCACCTTCGCCACCGACTCCTCTATCGCCCTTCGCTCCTCGTCGTACAATGCGTCCAGATAGGCCTCGACCAGTGCCCGATCGACGACGTCGACCTCGCGATAGCCGAATCGCGCCGACTCCTCCCCCACTTGCTGTAGCCGACGCCAGGCGCTGCGATAGGCCTGCCGAAATCGCTCCTCCTGCGTTCCCTTTCCCGCCTCCTCGACGGCCCGGCGCACCTGCTCATACAAACCAGAGCGCTCGCTGCTCTGCCTCTGTGTGCCTGCAGATTCGTCGCTCCCGGGCTGCTCCTTCGGGGCGTTCTTACCCGTTCGCGTCGACTCCTGAACTGCTCTCTCGCCATGTCTCCCAACCCTTCGCTGGCGATATGCCTCCCATTGTTCGTCCACGTATCGCGCGCACTGCGACAACGAGCGGGGAACACGATCGTCGCATGCCGCCACGGCTTCACGGATCCCCCGGCAGACCAGGCGGGCCGGACGCCCCTCTTCCTTCCATCGCTCCAATAGATCCCGGTCCCGCGCCCCGAATAGAGCCAGCCTATCCGTAAGGGTCGTATAATAAACCTGGATGGCCTCGAAATATCCGGCCTCTTGAGGCGGAAGATAACTCATCGCGCTGCGCCCTCCTCAGGCTTCACCTCCTCTTCGTCCGTCAATTCCACGTCGAATTTATCGCCTCTCTCCCGATACTCGCTGCGCGTAATCCTGTCTCGCAATTGCCACCGTCCCTCCTCGAAGAGCCATAGCTCCATAAATCGATCGGACTCCACGATGGTGCTCGGAAGCTGCATCCACTCCTGTTCTACTTGAACCAGGGCCTCGTAGCCCTCGTCGTCGCGCATCTCCAGGCGCTTTAATTGCATATCCATGATCTCGTAGTCGTCGCCGCGCTCCTCGAACATCCCGTCGAAAGTCCCCAGATAGGCTTCATGGACCAACTTGCGGGCCTCGTCATATCGCGCCCAGCGAAGATCGCTGTGGAAGCGATGGGCCGTATGATACAGAAGCTCCGCATCTCCCGGCCCGTCTTCACTGCTCAAGGTCGAACACCCCATCCCCAACAGCCCCCACAATGTCAGGACCATCACCGCCATCGTCCACCGTCGAAATCGCCCTTTCATCTCGTCTCCTCAGCTCTCGTCATCGACGCCGTCTTTCTCTTCACTCGACGTCTCGTCTGAACCGCGCCCGATGACGGCCCGCAGCCTCTCCCAGTCCGTGGCCTGGAATTCTCGCGCCGCAAATAAGACCACCAACGCCACCACGCCCATGATCGTCATCTTGCCCACCACCAGCCCCAGAAACGGGATATTACCGTATTCGGCGACCATTTCCACCGGGAGCTCGATCAACAAGTCGATGCCCCACAACACCACCGCCACCAACCCCATACGCCACAGCGTCATCCACGGCGGCGGAGCGTCGAATTTTAGCCACAGCCACACCAGTGACAGCACGAATCCCGTGGCCATGGCGATCAGCGTCGCCGTGGCCGCCCACTGCATATAGGTCGTCGATTCCGCAAGCCAGGGCCCGGCAAAGTCGGCATGGGCCGACGCCGTATCCACGGCGCCGGCGACGATGGCCGTCGCTTCGCCTTCCAGGGCCTGCGGCGGCGTCACCGGCTCCATATCCTCCAGCGCGCGCCGGTGGACCCGGTTGACGAATACGTAGTTGAGCACGGCGCTGATCCCCAGGCTGATGGCCATGATCCCGAAGGCCACCTTCGGGTGGCCGCTGCCGATGATCATCGTCGCCGTCACGTACAACAGGGCGAAAAAGATGATGGCCACGCTCAAGATCGCAAGCGCCACCGAGGCGTGTCCGTATACCTCGGCATACAGCCCTCCCACGATGGCGTCGGCGTTAAAGGCCAGAAGCATCGCCCCCACGCCGATCATGATCACGCAGTAGCGAAGCGTGCTGTGGATATACTCCCTGGTGCGCTCGCGATCCTGGTGGAAGGTGGCCTCACTTATCAGGGGGAAGATGACGAAGGTCACGGCGATGACCCCCTGATAGGGAATCCGGGCGATATTGAGCGACGCCCCGTAGACTCCGGCGAAGATATTGCTCATCAACTCGAATAGATCCGTCTCCATCCCCTGAAGATGGGGCGGGATATTGCTCGCCACTCCGGGGAGCACCAGCATATCGATGCGCATCAAGCCGTTGAGCGCAAAGGTATACAGCATGATCAGCACCAGATAGCTCAACAGACGCCGAAAGGCCGCCTTCGCCTCGTCTTCGTCCTCCGGCGTCGTCTGATCCGTGCGCTTTCGCATCCGGATCACCACCCATATCGTGGCCACCGTAAAGATGACCCCCGCCGCTGCCACGAATCCCGCCACCGCACCCCACACGCCGAAGCCCAGCAGCACCAGCCCCACGATTCCCAACAGCTTCACCGTAGAAAAGGTAAAATCCAGGGTCGCCTGACGGGTGAATTGCTTCAGCCCGTTGAAATAGCCCACGAAGATGGCGTAGAAGCCGTAAAATAAAATAATCAGCGCCGAAAGCTGCATCAGCGGCGCCAACGTTTCGGCGGCGTCGTACCAGTGTTCGGCGATAAGGGGGCTTCCCAGGGCGTATAAGATGGCGATCGGCACGGCCAGCATGCACTGCATCTTCACCGCCATATTGACGATGACCCTCGCTCTCTCGGGCTGCTCGCTGATGAGCTTGCTCACGGCGTGCAAGGTCCCCGTGATCATCACCATATTGATCCAGCCCACCCATTCGGTGACGATCTTGAAGATCCCGAATTGTTCCGGAGAGATCAAAATTGGAAGGCCGAGCTGAATGACGGCGCTGGTGATCAAAAACCACACCTTCGCCGCCGTGATGATCAAAAACCCACGACCCGCCGTCTTCGCCGTCTCGGCGTCGACCTCGGTTTCCCCGTCCTGTCTCTTCTCTTCGCCGTCGCTTGAAATTTCGCTCATTCTTGCTTCTTCGCTGGTCAGAGTCCGCCTATCGGGCAAGGACCCGGTTGCAAACGGCGACCTTGTGGCATAAATCCGGTCTGTGTCAACGTTCGTCGATCTGGTCGCTTCGCTCCAGTCGTGTCATCGGCCAATCACCCGACCCTGATTTTTTGCCCCCTCTGTACCCGGTCCTCATCTCCCATGTTCCGCCTCCTGACCATTCTCAGCGCCCTCGTCATCGGGACTTTCGCCTTCTGTGCCACCGCTGTGGCTTCCGAGCCCGAACCGTCCTCGGAGGAGACATCCCTCGAGGAGACCGCCATCGACGACCTCTCCGCTCCCCAGGAGTTGGTCGACGACTTCGGACTCGCTCACCGCCAGCGCATCTACGAGGCCTCGCGCCTCGAAAAACGCCATGCCCTGATGTACACCGCCCTCTTTCCCGGAATCGGCAACTTCTACGCCGAACAATACGCCCTGGGCACGGTGGCCATGATGGCCATGGTATTCTCCGGCATGTTTCTGGGCTACGGCATCGTCAACGACCACTCCGATCTCAGAACCCTCGGCATCACTACCGCCGTTCTGACCTACACCACAAGCGGCACCGCTGCCTATCTCGGCGTGCGAAGCCACAATGCAAATCTTCGCCGAAGCCTCCACATCGACAACCCTCACAGTGCCCTCTTCTCCCACGCCACCGTTGAGTCCCCCGAGCCATACTTGCTGCTCGAGGTCCAGTGGCAATTCTGATGAGTCGATGGGCGCGAAATGTAGCGCTCCCACAGGCCGGAGCGCGGCCAGCCTGGCCATATTGCAGGTCGGAAGCCCGCTCACCTACCAGCGAATCGATCGCATTACTTCGCGAACCCACCAAAAAAACAGGCCCCGGACCACGCAATTTCTGCGCACCCGGGACCTGAAAAGCTCTCCGCTTACTTCTGAAATTGATTTCTCAAGACAATTCGTTCAAATGAACCCGGGGCATTTGTCGTCGACCACCTGGCAGGCAGGACCCAAGTCCTCTTCTTCCCCTATCAATTCAAAAACAGAGCCACAGGAAAACTGGTTCATGAACTCGTTGAGCTCCTCCGTCGTTTCTACGACACAAGCCTCCATCTCTTCCACCGAGGCATCACACTGACTCAGATCCATATCCTTGAGTTCACAGACAAGCTCGTCCTCTTCGAACTCGTCGTCTAACTCGCCAGCCAGGCATGCGCTATAGGTCTCCTCACACGTCGCCTCCGCTTCGTCCTCACTCCCACTGAAGAATGCCATGACGAGCGCGATGCCCATACATTCCAGCTCATCGATATCGAGGTTATCCTCCATATACTCCTCCATCTCATCGCAAAACGCATCGACGTCATCGTTGCCCATCGAGCTGGCTTCGAGATCCCCATCCAGGGAGGACTGGAATTCACCGGGGCCATCATCTCCACACCCCGCCACGAGCAGGCTCATCGCCAGAACACAGATCAGGACCGACATTCGCAGGTTCGTCATTCTTACCTCGTCTTGTTATCTTCGTTGGATTCAAACGCTACCAGTGCTTCTTTTCCGGTAGGCCTCATCATCGGCTATCACGAGAGCGCCTCCACGGAGCAGACGTCAGTTGCTCTCGAAAATTCAATCGATTTTATCCCCTCTGAAGATCTCATAATCTGTCCTTCCCTTGACGATCCGGCTCGTCGACGTCACAAATTATCACCTGCATATTACGACACATCAAGGATTTCGAAGATGACTCAGCAACACCCCGGCCATTCTCCCCACGGACCTTCCCAACATGGTCCTTCCCACGGACAGGGTTACGGCCCCGGTTCCGGACAGCACTCACCACAGCAAGGGCCGCCCCATGGACAGGGCTATGGCCCCCCGCCACAAGAAAACGAAGGCAGCGGTTGCGGCAAGAAGATTCTCTTCGTCCTCCTCGGCCTGGGCGCTTTATCCGCAGTGCTTTGCTGCGTCGGTGGCATCTTTCTGTATTCCAAGATCGACTTCGAGGTCACCGAGGACCCCGCCGCTGCCACAGCCCTGACCGAGGAGATCGCCGAGATCGATATCTATCCCGGCTTTGAACCGGCCGGCACGCTGCGCATGGACGTCTGGGTCATGGAGATGAATATGGCCTTTTACGAATACGAGGAAGCCGACGGCTTCTTCGCCCTCGCCGAGCTCGATATCATCGGCAGCGGCGACGAAGACGTCGCCCGCGAGATGCGCCAGTCCATGGAGGACTCCGGCGTCGACGACGGGGAGGATCTGCGCGTCATTTCCACGGAGACCCGCGAATTCGAAATCCGCGGCGAAGCGTCGGACTTCGAATTCTCTGAGCTCGAACATCGAGAGACTGGCGAGCCCTATCGACAGATCGCCGGCGCCTTTCCCGGAAAAGATAAGCCCTTCGCCGCCGTCTGGATGCTCATCCACGAGGACTATTATGACGACGCCACGGCAGTGGCCATGATCGAGTCCATTAAATAGTTCCCGTCCGGAAAATCCGCAACGCCACGAGTGGCAATGAATTGCAGTGGATTGATGACGGTCTGCAGTGGCCGGTAATGGGTAGTAAGTAGTGGGTAGGCGGAGGTGGAAGCGAACCCGACCGACGCAGACAAAACAAGTGATCCTGTAGATAGCCCGATGAGAAGGGCATCGGCTATTGACGCCCAATACCTACCACTTATCACCCAATATCCTCGCTCAAGAGCCCGATGAATGTCGTGAATTCGACGCCATTGCTAGCGGCAACGCTTTTCCGGATGCCAACTAACTCCCTATTCGTCGAATAACTTCACCGACACCCGAGCCTCGTCGGCACCGAAGAGCTCCCGCGCCGTGCGCACGGCGCGGTGAGTACGCACCGCTTCTTCCAATTCGCTGCGCCGCCGCTCCAGATCTTCCTGGCGCTCCTGGGCCAGTGTCTTCGACTCCGTCGGCGCATCCCCTTCGCGCCGATTGATCTCGACCTTCCAGCCCTCGCCGAAGAGTTCGTCGATGGCCGATCTCACGATCCTGCTTCGCTCCTCTTCTTCGACGATATCGGCAAAGCCCTCACTGAAGGACAGCTTCACCTCTCCGTCGGTAAATCGCTCCACATGGGCATGCTCGCAGGTATGGGCCACCGGGGCGTTGGCCTCGTGCAGATGGGCCACCACGGCCCGCCACCTATCGTCGGGCCCTTCGAGCTCCGAGACATCGCA
>SLPW01000422.1 GCA_007131755.1 Myxococcales bacterium
AGAAGAGGGCGACGCCGCCGGGTTGGAGGACGTGGTGGGCTTTGCGGGCGAATTTTTCGCCCAGGTGGTTTTCCGGGTCGAGGATCATCTTCTTGGTCAAGAATACCAGATCGAAGGCCTCGCGGCCCCACCTGTCTTCGTCGGGCTCACCGCCGTGGGCGTGCATGTCGACGACGCGGTCTGGTGGGACGTCGTAGCGCCGACGAAGGTGGGGGATGCGCTCTACGAGATGGGGCAGGCATCCGTAGGTGACGCGGGCATGGGGGAATTCGCTCAGCAGTAGAGAGCTGAAGCTCACCCCCATGGAGCCAACGATAAAGTGGCGGATATCTGGCCAGTCGACGCGGGCGATGAGCTCTCGTCCGGCCTGGTCGAGGTAGGAGTTTACGCCGGTGAGAAGGGCGTCGACGCGGCCCTCTTCGTCGAAGACATCCAATAGTCCCGGGGCAGCGCCGCTTTCGGCGGCGTCGAAAAAGTGGGGATAGGCCCGGGCGTAGGTCTCGGCCACCTCAAGCATGGGGACCAGGGAGACGTCGCTATCGGGGTTGAAGAATTCGGCGGCGAATTCGGTGAGTTCGTAGCGGCCCTCGGTGCAACGGACCAGGTTCTGGGACAATAAGATCTGCAGGAGGTTACGCGCCGCCTCGGGGCGGATCCGGAGGCGACGGGCGATGGTATCTGGCTCTCGAGGTCCCCCGTCGAGGGCTTCGAAGAGACCGAGGTGATAGGCCAGGAGCAGGGAGGCGGCATAGCGGTGATAAAAGAGGGCGCGGTCGATTCGGCGGTAGTCCTTGAGGTGGCGCAAGACGGTGGTCAATCGTCCTAGCTGTCGGGTCGTGTCCTGGACGAAGATGCCGCGGAGCATGCCCAGCCGGGATTGCCACCCGTTGGGGATCCGGTCTTCTACGGCGGTCTTGACGCGGCTTCGCAATCGTCGGGTGATCTTGGAGGGCCCGTCGGGAGTGCTCACGTCACGACCTCCTCGGTGATCCGACGGCGCACGCCCCGCATCAGGCGGCGAAGGTGGCGGCCGGGATAGAATTTCGAGGCCCGGTCGAAGAGCCCGGTGACGCCCTCGACGTCGGGGTGTTCGATGGAGAGCTTGCGCTCTGGTTTTCCGAGCCTGGGCAGAAGACGTTCGGCCACCATCCATCCGGACATGCAGGCGCTCTCCATGGAGGAGGGAAGGCCTGTGCGCGTCCAGTCGCCGGCCAGCCACAGGCCGTCGATGGGGGTATTGACCGGTGCTCGTCTACGCTCCGTGCCGGGAAAGGGACAGTGGATGGCCATGGGAATGCGGTTGACCACAAAGTGTTCGACGCCGTCCATGGAGGCTTCGGGCAAGAATTCGGCGATCTCGGCCACCGTGGCCTCGATGATCTCCTCGTCGCTCATCGCCTCGGCCCGCTTGCAATAGATGATATTGCTCGTAATGAGCGAGGGGCGATCTTCCCAGCCGGTGTGGATATTCGACAGATCGTAGAAGTCGCAGTTCAGATCGTTGGAGCAATGCACGCGAGCCCACATCTTAAGATCCGTGAGCTTCTGGTCGAACCAGATGAAGTTGCTGATATAGGGGCAGGGCTGAAAGTGAACGAGGTCGGCGAAGAGCTCGTAGCGGTCAAACCATGGTTGTCTGGCCAGGGGCCGAAGTTGGTGGGGAGGAAGGGCGATGACCGTGTGTTTGGCCTCGATGCGGCGACCGTCTTCGAGTAGCGCACCCGTGACGTGCTCGGAGTCTCCCAGAAGTTCGACGGCCTCCGTCTCGAGCAGCACGTCCTGGCCCTGGCGCTCGAGCATCTCCATGGCCTGTGGAGCGAAGAGGTCGCCCAGTCCCCCGTCGGGGAAGCCGAAGCAAAATCCGCTGTGACCGATAAAGCGCTTATAAAATCGCAGCAGCGCTCCCGCCGAGCACACCTCGATGGGGACGTTCATAATCGCCATGCAGGCAAAGGACCAGAAGTCGTCGATGACCTTCTTGCTCACTCCCATGCGGCGCAAGAAGGCGTAGGCGTTGATGGAGTCCAGACGAAGCACGTCCTCTTCCTGCATCTGCATGGCGTAGAGAGTGACCGGGATATTGGAGAATTTCTCCGTCCAGCTCTGGCGCTCGTCGGTCACCGCCGTGGGCAGAAAGTGAAGGGGAGCCGGAAGGGGCCACTGCTCGGTGACGATGGCCTCGTCGCCATCGGCGAGGGTCAGGAAATGATCGTCCTGCCAGATGATCTTGTCGCGGGTGCCCAGAATGTCGAGGAGCTCGAACATATTGGGATAGACGCTGAGCAGGATATGGGGTCCGATATGGACGGGATCGCCTGTGGTCTCGTCGATCCAGCTCTGGGCACGGCCCCCCAGGCGCGGGGCCTTCTCGACGAGGGTCACGTCCACACCCTGGCGGCTCAATCCGATGGCCGTGGTGACGCCGGCCAGTCCTCCGCCTACGATCAAGACGTCGGTTTGTTGTACCTCCGATCCGTTCGCTGCCATGGCTTTTCCCCGAGGTGAGGCAGTTGTGGGTGTTCTGATATACTCCCAGTGTGTCAGTTGTAAGCACGGGCGGGGAAATGTCTTGTGGGAGGGGGTTGCGCAGGACCCCTCCGAGCCCATCCGGCCGGGTGCCCCCGGCCTGGGCCCACCTCCCCAGTCAAGCTGGAGAGGGGTATTCTCGTCTTCGATGTCCGAATGAAGCCTCACGTCGAACATCTCGAAGCGACAAAATGGCACGGAAGTCCCTCACCAGCTTGACTGGGGAGGTGCCGAAGCGGAGCGGAGGCGGAGGGGCGTCGTCGCAAACCCCTTACTCCCCGATTTCTATTCTCCGAAAATGCGCCACGTGCTCCACGTTGCCCGCAGGGCCATGGACCGGCGAGTCGACGCCGTCGACGTACTCGAGCCCTATCTCTTCTGCGGCTTCGATGACTTCGTCGATGACCTTCAGGCGAACCTCTTCGTCTCTGACGACGCCGCCTTTTCCGACGCGTTGTTGACCGGCCTCGAATTGGGGCTTGATGAGAGCGATGACGTCGGCGTCGTCGCTCAAAAAGCGCAGGGTCTCGGGGAGGACGATGCGAAGGGAGATAAAGGAGCAGTCGATGACGGCGATCTGGCAGGGCTCGTCGATGGCGTCGTCGGCCAGATGTCGGATATTGGTGCGCTCTAAGACGACGACCCGGTCGTCGTTTCGAAGCTTCCAGGCAAGTTGTCCGTAGCCCACGTCGACGGCGTAGACCTTTTTGGCGCCCTGTTGGAGCAGGCAGTCCGTGAATCCGCCGGTGGAGGCGCCGACGTCGATGGCGATCTTATTTGACGGATCGACGTCGAAGCGCTCAAGCCCTGCCTCGAGCTTCAGTCCGCCGCGGGAGACGTAGGGCATATCGTCGCCGCGAAGCTCAATCTGGGCGTCCACGTCGACGCGGGTGCCCGCCTTGTCGACGCGTTGATTGTCGACGAAGGCGTCGCCGGCCATGATTCGGGCCTTGGCGCGGGAGCGCGAATCCACCAGGCCGCGCTGGACGAGCAATTTGTCGAGGCGCTCAGAGTCGGCCATGGGGGAATTATCGGTCGTCGGGATGGATATTGATCACCTGATTCAGGGCCGGATCCTCTTCGGCGCCATCCCAGACCTTGCGATCGTAGCCGTAGACGTCGGCCAGGAAATTCGCCCGTCCCTCGTCGTCGACGGTCACCGTGTAGTATTCGAGGAAGATCGGCACGTGGTGATTGAGGAAGACCGGGTGGTATTCCTCGTCGCGCAGGATGCGATCGACGTTGACGTCTTCTTGCCCGTCCAACTTCAGAAGTTTTCGCGACAAGTCCAGAGGTTTTTCAAGGCGGATGCATCCATGGCTGAAGCCGCGAACCGCCGAGCCGAAGAGGCTCTTTTGAGGGGTGTCGTGGAGGTAGATATTGTCGTAGTTGGGGAAGATGATCTTGACCAGACCGAGGGCGTTTCCGGGGTTGGGGACCTCGCGCACATATTCCCAAACGGGGTGTCCGGGGTGGACCACCTCGTAGTTGTTGCGCTCATACCAGGAGGGGACGTTGTCGGGATTGGTGGACTCCACGTCCACCTTAGTGGTCTCCCAGTCGATATAGGGGAAGAGGCTTCGAAACTCCGATGACTCTCCTCCGTACAGAGAGTTCTCGAGGCGTTCGATACGGGAGCGGTCGAAGAAGCGCTTTTGCTCGGTGCGGCCCCGTTCGGAGTCATAGACGCTGTCCACATAGGTCCAGGTGGAGACGGCGCGCTGGGTCTTTTCGGCCATCAACTGGTCGACCAATTCCTGGCGCTCCTCCTCGCTGAGATCGTCCACCGAGGGGGGGATATCTTCGACGACTTCCTCGGCTTCTTCGGCCACCTCCTCGTCGCCGCGGGTGTCGTCTCCATCGAGGGGTGCTGTGTCGTCATCGGACTCTTCGCCGTTTGATGGCGAGGCCGGAAGAGCGTCGGCGGGATTGATGCTGGAGCGAATGGAGGCAAGGGTGACGTGATCGCGATTGATCCCCTGGGCGCCTTCGCGCTCCAATTGCTCCAGGCGATACAGACGCAGGGCGTATTTGCGCTCCAGCGATTCCTTGACGTCGGGGAGGATGCGCTGGGCGCGCAGCCGGCGCGGTACGTTCCAGTAGGGGTTGAAGGCCACCCGGTCGATATAAGCGCCCAAAAATACGGGGGTGCGGTTGGAGTGTTCCTCTTCGTCGGTCAGGGGATTGACGGACTTTTCGTTGTCCCCGACGACGGTGGCAAAGCGCATCAGGCGCTCTTGTTCCTCCCACAACTCGATGGTGAAGTCCGGGATGTTGACGAAGGCATAGCGTCGGCGGTCGTGATCGACGTTGGTGTGGCGCCAGCGGTCCATATTTAGCGCGATCTGCTCCATCCTTCGCTCGGCGGGGATATTGAGGCTGAACCAGAAGACGTGATTGGGTCGTCCGTCGGCGATCATCTGGTGGGTTTGTTGATACTCCTTGATGGCCTCGGTGAGAGTTTCGTCCCAGGTATCGTCGATGTCCACGTCGTCAGGGAAATAGCCCTCGACGCGAAGTCGTCGCTTCAGATCCCCGATGACCTCCTGGGTATGTCCGGGGCGGATGCGATCGTTGCGCTCGACCTCTTCCCAGCCGCCCTCTTCGACGATGTCGCGATAGCGCCGAAACTCCTCGACCAGCCCGGCATATTGGGGCTGTCGAGGGGGGATGGCGGCCACTTTTTTGTGGGGGTCGTCGGCGTCGAGGACCTCCGAGATGGTCTCCATGATCCGCTCTTCGAGGATCTCCATCTCATTGTCTTCCGTCATATCTTCGGCCAGATTGGCCGCGTGGCGCCAGACCTGGCGGCCCCGAAAGGCGGCCCATGCAGGATCGGTGCGGCGTCCGGAGCGGGTGACGTCGGGATCGTTGTAGTAGTCCCAGTGACGGGGGTGGACGAAGATCTCCTTGATGCGAAAGTGGCGTTGTTCGTGGGCGTAGCGCGCAAGCCCCGTGGCGAGGAGATATTCCAACTCGGCGGCGGCCTCGGCGATGGCCCCGCGCTTTTGTTGATATTCCTCCACCGCCTCGGTAAGCCGGCTTCCAAAGCGGTCGTCTTCCACGAGAGCGTCCGTCAGGGCGTCGTGGTTGGAGGCCGTGAGGTCGAATTTCGACTCCGGCTGCTCCACCAGCCAGGCCACGGCCTCGGCTACATCATCTTCGGTGGCACGCAGGGCGTCGAATCCGTCCACCGTAGTTCGGCGCTCCTCCCAGCGCTGGCGGGCCTCTTCGATCTCTTCGAGGCGGTAGGGCTCGGGATCGAGGTTGTGATCGGCCACCTGTTGCAGCTCCTCCCAGATCGCTTCACCCTGAGCCGTCAGGGACTGGTCGCCGACGAGGGTGGGCTCGAAGTCACGCTCGGCGTAGACCTGAGCGATCAATTCCTCGAAGGGTACGGGCTGCGGGTGGCGTCGCTGTCCATCGGCGGCTTCTTCGAGCCGTGCCTCGATGGCCTCACTGCCTGCGGCGAGGACGGCCTTGGATTCCAGATAATCCTCGACGGACTCCGACCACTGGGCGGCATATCTCTGGGCCGCCTCCTCGTCGATATTGGGTTCTGCGCAGCCTGCAAGGCCGATAAACAGGGCGGCGGTGACGACCAGGGAAGATAGGGTGGTAAGATGTGGGTAGTTCTGCATGGTCTCTTATCTAGCGCAGGGGGCGCGGAAAAAAAGGGATTGCGCCAATACCAGTATACGCGACAATCCCGTCCGTATGAAGAAAAGGTGTGGAAAATTCACGTAACGTCCAGAAAATCATCGCCTCCGACCCTGATATTTCAAGAGCCGCCATGAAAGAGATCCGAGACGCCGCAACGCTCGTCCTGTTGAGGGACGGAACGTCGCC